>JBEGRP010000054.1:0-6758 GCA_041180345.1 Actinomycetota bacterium
GGTAATCGACTGGGCCGGTATCCAATCATTCGGCCGCCCGGGCGAACCAACCCGCTTGCGCAAGCAAAACACCGCTCTTACTAAGCTTCGCGCCGCAGAGCTTGCCGACCTCTTGGAAGACCTGGGTCGCCATGAGCGCCAGGTGCTGCTGGAGATTCTGGACCCCGAAGTGGCCGCCGACGCCATGGAGGAGATGGAAGCCGACGACCTGGAAGACCTGCTGCTGCACGCGCCGGTCGACCAGGCAGCCGACCTCCTAGCCCGAATGGAACCGGATGAGGCGGTGGATGCCCTACGTGAGCTTCCCGAAGAGGACCGCGAGGCCATGCTGGATGCCATGGACGACGAAACGGCTCGAGACCTACAGGAACTTCTGACCTACGACGATGACGTCGCGGGTGGATTCATGACCTCGGAACTTGTGATTCTTAAGCAGTCTGACACAGTGGCAGAGGCTCGCAAGATCCTGCTTGAGATGGACAACAACGACGTTCAGTGCATCGTCGTGGTGGACGAAGAAGGCCATCTCTTGGATGACCTGAACCTGATCGATTTGTTCCAGGCCAACCCGCGCTCACTCGTGGGCAACGTCAAGAACGACTCGGTGCCGGAGACCGTTCGCCCAGATGCGGACCTCGAAGAGGTAATCGAGAAGCTGACCGCCAACCGCGGTGGCTCGCTGGTCGTGGTGGACGAAGAGAACAAACCAATCGGCCGAATCCTGTCGGATGACGTTATCGATGCACTTATAAAGGAACGCGGCTAATGGCTAAAACCACTTCGATTGAAGTGACCAAGGTCACTCGCCGTTTCACCAGCGCCCGCTTCGTTGCGCTACTCGGCGTTTTGGGTCCGGGTCTCTTGGCTGGACTCTCCGACGACGACCCGGCTGGCATCACCACCTACTCGCAGCTTGGTGCGGGCTTTGGTTACCAGCTCTTGTGGGTGCTGACGATTTCGACCGTCGCTCTTATCTTGTTCCAGCAGCTGGGTGCCCGCATCGGCGTCGTTACCGGCCAGGGGCTTGCGGGCCTGATTCGCCAGCGCTACGGGGCCCGAGCGGCCACACTCGCGATCATCGCACTGCTCGGTGCCAACATCGGCACCACGGCCGCCGAGTTCGCCGGTATCGCAGCTGGCTCCGAGCTATTTGGGATTTCGCGCTACATAACAGTGCCACTAGCAGCGCTAGCGGTTTCGTTCCTGGTGCTTCGCAGCAACTTCAAGAATGTCGAACGAGTGCTTCTGGTTCTCTCGGCGGTCTTCATCTGCTACATCTTCGCCGCTTTTTTCGCCAAGCCGGACTGGGGTCTGGCCATTCAGGGTGCCATCGTCCCAACGATGCCGTTGAACAAGGATGCAATGCTCATTGCGACCGCAACCCTGGGCACAACCCTGGCTCCTTGGGGTCTGTCTTTCATTCAGTCCTATGTGGTGGACAAGCGCCTGACCATCAAGGACCTCCCCTACCTGCGCCTCGACGTCTGGATCGGCGCTCTGCTGACCGGCATCATCGGTTTCTTCGTGGTGGTCACCTGTGCATCGACCCTTAATGCGAACGGTGTGACCAAAATCACCGATGCCGCTCAGGCTGCTGCTGCCCTGGAACCTCTGGCCGGAAGCTTCGCGAAGGGTCTGTTTGCCATCGGTCTGATCGGTGCTGCGCTGCTGGCTGCCTCGATTCTGCCGCTCTCCACTGCCTACGCTGTGACCGACCTCACCGGACAGCCCGCCGCCCTAGACGACAGCATTAAAGAGGCCCCGCTGTTCTATGGCACCTTTGGTTTCGTAACCCTTCTTGCGATGAGTCTGGTTCTAATCCCGGGTGCTCCACTGGTGCCCATCCTGGTCTTGACTCAGGTGCTAAACGCCATCCTGCTGCTGCCATTGCTGGCTTTCATGTACGGCATCGCTCGCGACCGCAAGCTGATGGGCGAGCACCTGGCCAGCAAGAAGATGGCTGCAACCTACATTGTCGCAATTGTTCTCATTGCGGCCTGTATCTTGGCTCTTGCCTATTTCAGCTTTACCTAAAGCGTAGAATTGCCTTAGGTCCACTGGCGCACTCACATCCGCATTCCCCATTTCACTAATTTCGAGGAATCTTCATGACTTCAGAAAACGCCGGCAAGGCAAATATCGGTGTAGTTGGTCTGGCCGTAATGGGCTCGAACCTGGCTCGTAACCTGGCTAGCCGCGAGGGCAACACCGTTGCTGTTTACAACCGCTCCTACGAGCGCACCGAGTTGCTAATCAACGAGCACCCAGAGGCCGGCTTCATCGCTAGCGAGTCGATCGACGACTTCGTTGCATCGCTTGCCAAGCCACGCACCGCAATCATCATGGTTCAGGCCGGTAAGGGTACCGACGCCGTAATCGCACAGCTGGCCGAGCGTTTCGAGCCAGGCGACATCATCGTGGACGGCGGAAACGCATTGTTCACCGACACCATTCGCCGCGAGGCTGACGTCCGCGCCAAGGGAATCAACTTTGTTGGCGCCGGCATCTCGGGCGGTGAGGAGGGTGCCCTGAAGGGCCCTTCGATCATGCCTGGTGGTTCGGAAGAGGCCTACAAGACCCTGGGGCCAATCTTGGCTTCGATCGCGGCAGTCGCCGAGGGCGAGCCATGTGTTACCCACGTTGGCACCGACGGTGCCGGCCACTTCGTCAAGATGATCCACAACGGTATCGAGTACGCCGACATGCAGCTAATCGCAGAGGCTTACGACATCCTGCGTCAGGCCGGTGGCTACACCCCGGCACAGGTTGCAGAGATCTTCGCCGAGTGGAACAAGGGTGACCTTGAGAGCTTCCTGATCGAGATCACCGCAGAGGTTCTGAAGCAGGTTGACGCCAAGACTGGCAAGCCATTCGTTGACATCGTTCTGGACCAGGCTGGATCCAAGGGAACCGGTGTCTGGACCGTTCAGACTGCGCTGAACCTGGGCACCCCGGTTTCGGGAATCGCCGAGGCAGTCTTCGCTCGCTCGCTTTCCTCGCAGGCATCGCAGCGTGCCGCGGTCGATGGCCTACCAGCAGACGCCACCGAGTGGAGCATCAGCGACAAGGCCGCATTCGTCGAGGATGTTCGCCGCGCACTCTACGCATCGAAGCTGGTTGCCTACGCCCAGGGCTTTGACGCGATTCGCGCCGGAGCAAAGGAATACGGCTGGAAGATCGACCTCGGTGCCGTCAGCAAGATCTGGCGCGGCGGTTGCATCATCCGTGCCCAGTTCCTGAACCGCATCGCCGATGCCTACGACAAGAACCCAAACCTCGAGTCGCTGATCTTCGACCCATACTTCAAGCAGGCGGTTGCCGAAAGCGTGAAGTCTTGGCGTAACGTCGTGGCAAGCTCTTCGCTGGCAGGTATTCCAGTACCAGCGTTCGCTTCGTCACTCTCCTACTACGACGGCCTGCGTTCGCCACGCCTGCCAGCTGCCCTGGTTCAGGGACAGCGCGACTTCTTCGGTGCTCACACCTACAAGCGCGTTGATCTGCCTGGCACATTCCACACCCTCTGGAGCGGCGACCGCACCGAGGTGGAGCAGGCTCCAAGCACCCACTAGAACTACAAGAGACTAAGGGCGCGCAATCGCCCAAGGGAAGCTATTTCCCTGTAAGCGATTGCGTGCCCTAACCTTTTTTCATCCGCAACAGAAATAGGTAAAAGTGAGCGAATTCACCTTTCTCAGTGGCGATGCCCACTGGTGGCGTCAAGCCGTCATTTATCAGATTTACCCGCGCAGTTTCGCCGATGCCAACGGCGACGGCATCGGTGACCTGAAGGGCATCATTTCGCGCGTTCCATACTTAAAGTCGCTCGGTATCGATGCGGTATGGATGAGCCCGTTCTACCCTTCGGCCCTGGCCGACGGCGGTTACGACGTCGACGACTACCGCGACATTGACCCTCGCATCGGCACTCTCGAGGAATTCGATCAGCTGGTAGATGCTCTGCACGCCAACGGGATGCGCCTGATTGCCGACATCGTTCCGAACCACTCGGGTTCGGGTCACGTCTGGTTCCAGGAGGCCCTCAAGGCTGCGCCAGGCAGCCCCGAGCGTGACCGCTACATCTTCCGCGACGGCAAGGGCGAGCACGGCGAGATTCGCCCATCAGAACTTGCTAGCCACTTTGGCCCGACCGCCTGGACTCGAATCACCGAGCCGGACGGCACCCCGGGCCAGTGGTACATGCACCTCTTCGCCAGCGAACAGCCGGACTGGAACTGGGACAACGAGGAGGTTCGCGCCGACTTCCGCAAGACCATCAAGTTCTGGTGTGACCGCGGTGTGGATGGCTTCCGCGTCGACGTAGCCCACGCTCTGGTGAAGGACCTGGCCAACGGCCACCTTCCAGAGCGCCAGAGTTACGACGTCTCGGTGATGAAAGACGACGGCACCGACGACCTATTCGACCGCGATGAAGTGCACGAGATCTACGCCTCCTGGCGCGAAATCTTCAACCAGTACAACCCGCCCCGCATGGCCGTTGCGGAGGCTTGGGTTCACCCAAACCGCATGCCGCCATACGCCAGCGAAAAGGGCCTGGGCCAGAGCTTCTCATTCGAGATGCTCGGTGCCGGATGGAACGCCTACAAGGTGCATGAGCTTGCCGAGAAGGCGCTGCTGCGCGCGCACGAACTGGGCAGTTCCAACACCTGGGTGCTCTCCAACCACGACATCATTCGTCACGCGACCCGCTTTGGAGTGGACGGCACTTTCGATACCGGAAAGTGGTTCAAGGCCAACCGTTTCAACCCGAAGGTAAACGTCAAGCAGGGCCTGGAGCGCGCCACCGCGATGACCATGCTGCTGCTGGCACTTCCGGGATCCACCTACCTGTACCAGGGAGAAGAACTGGGCCTTCAGGAGAACATGGAAATCCCTGACGAGCTTATGCAGGACCCTCAGTTCTTCCGCAACCCAGACCTCGGGCTAAGTCGCGATGGCTGCCGTGTGCCACTGCCCTGGGTGGCCAACCACCCTTGGTTCGGTTTCGGTGAGGGCGGTTCGCACTTGCCACAGCCAGAGTGGTACAAGAACTACGCGGTAGACGTACAGGACGGTAACCCGAACAGCACCCTGACGCTCTACCGTCGCGCCATCCAGTTGCGAAAGTCCCTGCAAACCACCGAGGACCTGACCTGGATCAAGCACTGGCTCAACAAGAATCTGCTGCACTTCAAGCGTCCAAATGGTTGGCATTCGATTACCAACTTCGGCACTAAGCCGGTCAAGTTGCCTAAGGGTCGCGTGATGCTAAGCAACCTGCCTTTGGTGGACGGTAAGCTGCCCGCAAACGCCACCGCTTGGGTTCAGGCTTAGTTCCATAAATAGCACCGAGACGGGGTCCGCGAGGGCCCCGTCTTTGCTTTAAGGGCTAGGCTGTCAGGGTGACGGAACAGCGCAACAATTGGCTCGGCCTCTACCTTTTGGTGGGGTCGGTTTGGGGCTGCTCGTTCCTCTTTATCGCGCTGGGGAACCACTTTTTGACGCCAGTAGGTGTCGGTTTTTGGCGGCTAGCCCTCGGTGGCTTTCCGCTACTGATTCTTTCCCTGCTGCAACGCCGGCAGTTGCCCCGTGGCGCCCGTGCCTACTGGCTGCTTTTTGTAGTTTCGCTCTTTATGAACTCAATCCCGAGTGCCCTGTTCGCATTTGCCGAACAGCATGTCACCAGCAGCTTCGCGGGCATCATGAACGCGACCACACCCATCGCGACTGTGGTGATGATTCTCACGGTGTTCCGTGAGGAAAAACCCAGCACCAAGGTTTTGGCCGGGCTGGGAGTCGGGCTGATCGGTGTATTGACAGTCCTTTCGATCTGGAATGGTCTCGGTAACAACGATCCGCTGGCTGTGCTAGCCCTAATCGCTGCCGTGACCCTCTATGGCATCGGTGGGCCATTCGCCAGGCGTTATGTCTCGGCTCTGAAGCTGGATCCACAGGTGCAGGTTGCCTTCCAGGTGGTCATAGCCTGCCTAACTTTGACGCCGTTCTACCTCGCCGGTCCACTCTTCACGGCGGCACCGAGTGTGACCGATCTGATCGGCATGCTGCTCCTAGGCGTTGTGGGCACCGGATTCACCTACATCTGGTACTACCGACTGATGGCGTTGGGCGGCAGTGCGATTGCAAACTCGGTGACCTACCTGTCCCCCGTGGTCGCTGTGCTGGTCGGCTCTTTGCTGCTGCAAGAGTCAGTCACCTGGAACGAGATTCTCGGTGGAGTCATTGTGATTCTGGGTGCGGCCATCAGCCAGGGCAGACTCGATGGACTGCTGGCCCGAATCAGCGGTCGCAAATGACTCGCCTCAAGTTCGGCATCAGCCGCGGTGACTTCCTGCTGCTTTTAGTTGCCGCAGTCTGGGGAGGCAGCTATCTAGCCGTAAAGCAATTGGGTGAATCGGGATCCACCACGGCCCTAATGACGCTGCGGTTTATTCCGGCGGCCATCTTTCTCTGGCTTTTCTGGCTGAAGAACCGAACTCCATTCACACGGCCTGAACTGGTGATGAGTCTTGGATTCGGAATCAGCCAGGTGATCATTCTGAACCTGGAGGCGGTCAGCGTTCACCTGACCAGTGCCACTAACGGTGGCCTGATCGTGAGCCTCGCCATCATCCTCACTCCAATCGCCGAGGGAGCACTCTCCCGGAACTGGCTTCCACCCAGGTTCTTCCTCGCCACGGTGATTGCCGTCCTGGGAGTCGGCTTGCTTATTGTGGGCAACGGATTTGTGGCACCAAACCTCG
>JBEGRP010000055.1:0-6603 GCA_041180345.1 Actinomycetota bacterium
GACTTCGATTTGCAGTTCGGTGATGTTGCCGTGGCTCTGCAAATCGATCCGACAAAAACTATCTCCGATGCCATTCGCATGCAGCACAGCCTGGATGTTCAGGGCATTCGATCGCTGGTCACCCAGCACAAACCAAACCTGCACGTACTGCTGGCTCCGCTCGACCCCAGCGACGTGGAGTTCATCACTCCTGACCTGGCGCAAAACATCCTGCGCGGCCTAAAGGACAGCTATGACTATGTTGTTGTGGATGCGCCACCGGCCTTCACCGAGGTGATCCTGCGGGCCTTCGACCTGGCCGACCAGTACCTGTTGCTAACCACGCTGGACACCCCTTCGCTCAAGAACTTGAAGGTGACCTTGGGCACGTTGCAGGCCCTGGGCATGCCCAGAAACAAGTGGAAGGTAGTCGTCAATCGATCCACCGCCAAGGCTGGTGTGACCGTCCTGGACGTCCAGAATGCCACCGGATTCGAGGTAGCTGCGGCAATCCCAGCCAGCGATGCCGTGCCCATCGCCACCAATCGCGGTAAGACCGTGGTGGAGGCAAATCCGAAGCACAAGGTGACCGCTGCTATTCGGTCCATCGCCGCTGACTTCACCGGCTCAGCGGTTGCAACCAAGCGGCCCCGATTCGGATTCGGCAGGGCCTAGCCGTGAGCCTTTCCGATCGCCTGAATCGCACCGAGCCGCAGACCGAGTCCATCCCTTATCCACACACCGGATCGCTGCGAATCATCGCCACCGAGGCACCCAATCGCCTGGACACCGCTTTGGTTCGGAACCAGGTAAACGATGTCCTGAAAGACCTGGTTGGTCGCAGCCTCTACAGCGGCAACGTCGACCCCGACACCCTGCAGTCCATAGTCTTCAAGGCCATCGCAGTGGTCATCGAACGCAATGCCTATCCGCTGACCGACAGCGAGCGCGCCGAACTGGTTCAGGAGATTGTCGACGACATTCTGGGCAACGGGCCACTGGAACAACTGTTGCGTGACAGCGAAGTCACCGAGGTCATGGTGGTTCGTTGGGATCAGATTTACGTGGAGCGTCACGGCCGACTTAGCTCCACCGGCCTGAGTTTTAGTGACGAAAACCACCTGCGAACTACCATCGACCGAATCGTTGGCAAGGTGGGCAGGCGCATCGATGAGTCCAGCCCGCTGGTTGATGCTCGGCTTCGTGACGGCAGTCGCGTGAACGCTGTGGTCCCACCGATCGCGCTCGATGGCGCAAACCTGACCATCCGAAAGTTCTTCAAGGAACCGTTCACGGTGAAGGACATGCTGGCCACCGGAACCATCACCGAGTCGGCACTGCGACTGCTGGAGGCCTCGGTGAAGGGGCGAATGAATATCGTCATTAGCGGTGGTACCGGAAGTGGCAAGACCACCACCCTGAACGTGGCCAGCGGGTTCATCCCCGAGGATGAGCGGATTGTCACCATCGAAGATTCCGCCGAGCTGCAGCTGGCCAAGCCCCATGTGATCCGGATGGAAAGCCGCCCGATCAACATCGAAGGTCAGGGTCTGATCACCATCCGCGACCTGGTGCGAAACTCGCTGCGTATGCGTCCCGACCGAATCGTGGTTGGCGAGGTTCGCGATGGAGCAGCCCTGGACATGCTGCAGGCGATGAACACTGGTCACGATGGGTCGCTTACCACCGTGCACGCCAACTCGCCCACGGATGCGCTTAGTCGCCTTGAGACGATGAGCATGATGGCCGGAATGGAGCTGCCAATGGCGGCAATCCGCGATCAAGTCGCCAGGGCGGTAAACCTGATTGTCCAGCAGACGCGCATGCGTGACGGTAGCCGCCGCATCACCGCCATCACCGAGGTGGTCGGAGTGGAGCACGGCGAGATCCGACTGCAGGATCTTTTCCTGTTCCACTACAACCGCGATCGAGATTCCGCGCACCTTGGGGAACTGGTTGCCACCGGTAACCAGCCAAACTTCCTGCAGCTGCTGGAGCAGCGCGGAGTTCATTTAGACAAGTCGGTGTTCAAGAAATGACCGGTCAGATTCTTGCGGTTCTGGTCTCGGTGGTGGTCGGCGCCGCAACACTTGGTGTCCTGCTGGTGCTGGTCAACATTCGTTCCCTGGGCAAGAAAACCAACCGACTGGACCAGGTTCTGGCAAGCTACGCGCGCAACCTGGGGGCAGGGGAGGCCGCAGAGCTGCAGGGCGGCAAGCGCGGACCCAGGTTTCCGGCTCTGCAACGCTATCTTTCTAGAGTCGATGAGCGTCTGGCTGCTGCCGGAGTCGAGTTCCCCGCTGGGACCTGGGTGGCCGGCTCGCTGGCGCTCTCGGTGTTTATCGGTGCTCTATCTGGGCTGTTTTTCGGGTCGCTTCTGCTTGGATTGGCGTTTGCCGCTCTGCTCGCGTTTTACCTTCTGAACGCGTTTCTGAGTGCCCGCATCAAGAGCCGCGCAGTTCGATTCGCAGCAGAACTGCCGCAGGTCCTGGCCATCATCGCCAGCGCGCTCAGGGCTGGTCTCACGTTTCCCTCGGCACTCGCCGCTACCGCCAGCCAGGACCAGGGTGAGGTGGGTCGGCAGTTCCGCCGGGCGCTGGCTGAGGTCCAGTTTGGATCAACGATTGAAGAGGCGCTGAGCCGAGTGGCCAGCCGAATGAGCAGCGCCGATCTGGAATGGCTGGTTCTGGCGTTGGAGATACAACGCGAGGTTGGTGGATCGCTATCGGGGATCTTGGACGGGGTGGCCGCAACAATCAAAGGTCGCTCCGAGATCCAGCGCGAGGTGAGGGTGATCTCGGCCGAGGGCCGAATGAGCGGCTACGTCTTGATCGCCCTCCCAATCTGCTCGTTCTTGGCGCTTTATCTGGTGCGCCCGGAGTACATCCGCTTCTTTTGGACCGATCCGGTTGGTTTCATCCTCCTCGGCGGAGCAATCGGACTGATGGCCCTGGGATGGATCTGGATGACCAAGGTGGTGAGCGTCCGTGTTTAGTCAGGTTATCGGTGCCCTAGCAGCAGTTCTGGTGGCCGCTGCCGTGGGCTTCACCGTGGTGGCGGTGGGCAGGATGATTTCGGGCGGCGCCAATCGAGCCATTTTGGCATCGATGCCCAGATATTCCAGTTTGGAGTCGCGCACAAATGGGCTGGCCCGAGGAAACACCAAGACACCCGCCGACGGCAGCCTCTTCCTGCGCATCGCACAACTGGTAACCCGCGGGCGCTACTTGATCTGGTTGCAAGACAAGCTGGCCGAAGCCGGCCTGCGCGGCCAAATCGCGCTGAGCGCTCAGTTGGTCAAGAAGGTCACCTACGCGGTCGTCGGAGCCATTTTGGGATTCGCATTCCTCACCCGCGGCTTGGAACTCGGTGTGCCATTCATTTTGATTCTTACCGTCCTGGGATTTCTGGTGCCGGACCTAATGATTGTTTCCCAGGGTCAAAAACGCGTGGAAGCCACCGAGTTGGCCCTGCCGGATGCCATCGACTTGCTGAACCTGTGTGTGGAATCCGGGCTTAGTTTCGAGAACGCGATTGCTCGCGTGTCGGTGAGTTTGGACGGGCCGGTGGCCGAGGAGTTCGGGGGACTGATTGCCGACATTCAACTGGGCAAGAGCCGCATCGAGGCGCTATCCCAACTGGCGGAACGCACCAAGAGCAAGGGCCTGAAGCAGTTCGTTGGTTCGTTGCTGCAGGTGGATCGCCTCGGTGTTCCGATTAGCGGCGTGCTAAGTGAGCAGGCTTCCGAGATGCGCGCGATTCGAAAAGACCGAGCCCGCGAGCAGGGTCAGAAGGTGACCATCAAGATTCTGATGCCACTGATGTTCTGCTTCCTGCCCGCGATGTTCATGATTGTTCTGGGTCCGGCCATCGTGCAGCTGGTTAAAACAATGAGCCTGCTCTGACCGAAGTCAAAGGCAGGCTCGAAGTTTGTGGGTGAGGTCTATTCCTCGCCGATGTCCTCGTTCCAGAGGGTCGGGTTGGCTTCGATGAACTCTCGCATGAGTTCAACCAGTCCGGGGTCGTTCATCACGTGCACCTCGGCGCCGTGCTCTGCGACCCAGTCCTGGCCACCCATGAAGTTGATGTCGTCTCCAACCAGAACGCGCCCGATGCCAAACTGGCGAATCAGACCGCTGCAATACCAGCAGGGGCTGAGGCTGGTGGCCAGAGTCACCTTGCGGTAGCTGCGCTGACGACCAGCATTGCGGAATGCGCTGGTCTCGCCGTGCATAGACGCATCGCCTTCTTGCACGCGCAGGTTGTGGCCGCTGCCAAGCAGGCGACCTTCCTCGTCGAAGAGTGCAGCACCGATTGGGATGCCGCCCTCGGCGAGACCCAAGTGGGCCTCGGCAATGGCAACCTGGAGTTTCTCTTCGTCAGTGGCGAAGATTTGTCCAACTTTGAATTCCATTGCCGAGGCTCCTTACTTGGTAGTCGGATTACTTCTTGGTAGCGCTCTTGAACAGCAGGGCGTAAAGCGCTGCAGCCAGGACGAAACCAACAAGTGGAGTGATGTCACCAACGGACCAGGCCTTAGCCAGCGGACCGGTGTAGGCGATCTGGTTGCAGAAGCCCCAGATCGAGGCCACGGTGGCGACTACGAATGCGACTGGGCCAGCCCAGTTGCTGCCGTTCTCGAGGTCGTCAGCAAGCTTGCGGCCACGAACCAGCCAGTCGGTAAGTACGACGGCGATCCATGGAGCAACCCAGTACGAAACAACCAGCAGGAAGCCCTCGAAGTTGCCAACGAAGTCACCCTTGATTGCCGAGTAAGCGGTGATCGAACCGATGATGCCGGCAAGGGCAACCATGATGGCGCGGCGGGTCTTGAAGCCAAGCTTGAAGCCCATGGCCAGGAACGACATCGCACCCGAGTAAACGTTCAGAACGTTTGCACCGACCGAACCGACTGCAATACCCAGCAGAACCAGCGAAGCCAGAACATTGTTGTGCAGCAGGCCGGTGAAGTTGGCGGTTGGGTTGCCATCTGCCGAAGCGACGGTCCAGGCAACAGCACCAACGCTCATCAGCAGGGTGGTGGCGAACCAGTTACCCAGACCAGCTGCCCAACCGAGCTGACGCGAGTCGGTGCTGGCAGGCAGGTAGCGGGTGTAGTCCGAAGCGAATGCGGTCCAGCCAGCGGTGTAACCGTAGGCAGCAGCAGCAGTCAGGGTGAAGCCGATCAGGTTGAAGCCGCTCTTCTCGGCAGGAACTGCGTAGTTACCCTGCGAAAGAACGATGATCGAAGCGATGCCGAAGACAACTACCAGGTAGAAGAATGCGTAGCGCTCAAACTTCTGAATCAGGTTGTGACCAACGAAAGCAACACCGATCTGTGCCAGAACGATGATTGCGAGGGACACCTCGATGGTCAGTCCAGGAATCAGCGCCTGCAGCGCGAATGCGCCCGAGGTGCTGTTAACTGCGAACCAACCGATACCGGCAACCAGAGTCGAAAGGCCGGCAGGGATGAGGTTTCCCCACTTGCCGAAGGCGCTGCGGCTGAGCACCATCTGAGGCAGGCCGTGCTTAGGGCCCCAGGTGCTAAGGATTCCGTGAGTGATTGCCGCCAGGGTGTTACCTACAACTACGGCGGCGATTGCCTGCCATACGTTCAAACCGAACGCGATGACAGCCAGGAAGCCAATAAATACGGTTGCAAACTCGAGGTTTGGGGACGACCAGACAGTGAAGAGGTGCCATGCCTTGCCGTGACGCTCGCCCGCTGGGATCGGGGCGACGTCGTTGATTTCGATAGTGGTTGCCGAAGCAGAGCCAGAGTTGTTTTGTGCCATACCCATAATCTATTGGTTTTTCAGGTCGCAAAAGCACTGATTTAGCCATACCAGCCATGATTTTGATTGCATTTTGTTAAATCTTTGTTTCCATGAAATTCGCTCGCGTCGGTGAGGTTTTCCGGCGGGCAATTCTGTGCCACCTAAAGTTGTTTGCGTGGCAGTCTTCGCAACCCCTCCGGCACCCCCGCTCGAAGCGGGTGAATTCAGTCTGAGACAGCTCACCGAGGTCTGGTTCGACGAAGTATTTGCGATGGTAAATGAACCCACCACCGCGGCACTAACCGCCACCACCAAAACTTTCACGGCTGGCGAAACACAGGACTGGCTCCGCACTCGCAAAACGCAAACCAATAGGTGCGACTGGGCCATCCTTGAAAATACTGCGGGTGAGTTCGTCGGCGAGGTTGTGCTTAACGAGTTTGACGAACCCAAGAACGCCATGAACCTGCGGATTTCGCTAGCCGGCCCTCGGTGGTTTGATCAGGGAATCGGTACAGCGGTATTGGATTCGGTGTTGATGTATGCCTTCGACGGAATAGGTCTGGACAAGGTGACTCTGTCGGTGCTGGTGGATAACGCCAGGGCGATTCGGGTGTATTCCAAAATGGGTTTTCGCAACGGTCGTCAATACAGCGAGGGCAAGCATCGCTTTCAGCGCATGAGTATAACCAAGTTGGAATTCATCGGGGCGATGGCCGATCGCCTGATGGGAGAGAGCCTAGACACTCAGTCGTGGACCTTCGCCTTCGACAGCGGTAAACGCCGGGCTGGTTTGTGTGATCACACGAACCGTCGGATTAGCCTAAGTCGCTACATGAGCCAA
>JBEGRP010000056.1:0-6539 GCA_041180345.1 Actinomycetota bacterium
TGCACGTAGTCGCGGACGCAGCTGCCGTCCTCGGTGTCGTAGTCGTCACCAAACACCTTTGGCTTGTTGCCAGCCTTGATGGCGGCAAAGACAATCGGCACCAGGTTCATGATCGCGGTATCGGCCAGATCGCTCCAGCCGGCTCCGGCAACGTTGAAGTAGCGCAGGTTGGCCACGCGTAGACCCCAGGCGCGGGCGCCATTGCGGGCCATCCACTCACCGATGAGCTTGGTCTCGCCGTATGGATTGATAGGCGCACAGAGGGTGCCCTCGGTGACCATGTCGACATCGGGCATTCCGTAGGTGGCCGCAGAGGAGGAGAAGACCAGGCGGTCAACGCCGGTGGCTCGCATGGCGGTCAACAGGTTATTCATGCCGCCAATGTTCTGGTGGTAGTAGAACTCTGGTTCTAGCACCGAGACACCGACCTGCTTCTGGGCGGCGAAGTGGATTACCGACTCGATGCCGTAATCCTTCATGGTCTGGGTCAGCACCTCGACGGCGTTGGGGGCCGAAAGATCAGCGCGCACCACCTCGGCGTTGCCGATGCGCTCCACCAGGCCACTGCTGAAGTTGTCAACGACCACAACCTTGTCACCCCGCTGCTGCAGCAGACGAACCACGTGCGAACCGATGTAGCCGGCTCCGCCGGTGACCAAGACACTCATGGGCACAAGTTTAATGTCTGGGGTCCGGGGTCCCTGCCTCTAATCGGCGGGCATTCCCTGGGCACGGTAACGGTTTGGCAACAACTTGCCAAACAGGTGCCTTATTCACTAGTCTCAACTTGACTTCATCCGAATAACAACGGTGTAATTACAACGTTGCAACATGGGGATTGCTTGAAAGGCGTAAGACATGGAAACTCGTAACCGAGTACCGGAGAACTGGTTCGTAGACCCAGTGCTCCTCGGCATCGTCGGCGCCTATTCGGAGCAGGACAACGATCCACTGGCTTGGCAGGCAGATGCACTCTGCGCCCAGACCGACCCAGAGGCATTCTTCCCTGAGAAGGGCGGCTCGACCCGCGATGCCAAGCGCATCTGCAGCGGTTGCGACGTCAAGGCTCAGTGCCTGGAATACGCGTTGGCAAACGACGAGCGCTTCGGTATCTGGGGTGGCCTTTCGGAGCGCGAGCGTCGCAAGCTAAAGAAGCGCGCCTAACCCTAGGGTCAGCTGCATGGCCGTCGCAGCAATAATCGTCGGCACCGACGAATCACAAATTTTAGAAACCCGCCGAGCGCTGGACTCACAGTCACGCCCGGCGGATTTCGTCTTTAACTTCCAATCGCTGGCATCGGCCGAGCAATCCCTGCGTGACTCGGTTTCCGCCGAGTGGGTCTGGATACTGGCCGCTGGAATGGTTCCGCACCCCGATGCCTTGGCCGGATTGCAAGAGGTAATCGAACGCTCACCCTCGGCTACCTGGGTAGCGCCAAAACTGGTTTCGGCTTTACGAAACCGAGAGATCGAAGAATACGGTCTGACGGTCACCCGCAGCTGGGCGCCGCTATCGCCGGTTTCTGGAGAACTGGACCAGGGGCAACACGACCACAAGGAAGACCTGCTGGCGGCGGCAACTTTTGGTTCTTTGCTGCGTCGCGATGCACTCCTTGACGCCGGCGGCTTCGACCACGGCGGCAACCTGCTTGGCAATGACTATCGCCTGGCGATTTCGATGCGGCTCAGCGGGCATCGCGTGCTTGCCGGTCCCCACGAAAAGATTGCGACGCCTTCCGGTCAACTTGGAATCGCGGCGGCCTCCCCGCTGGAGCTTCGCAAGACCCAGATTCAGTTGCTCACCGGATACACCAGTCCGGTCGTCACCCTGCTTGGTGGACTCTTCGCGCCTCTGGTCGCACTCCTGATCTCGGTGTGGTTGGTACTGGTGAAGCGGCCAGAACGCATCACCACCA
Source organism: Actinomycetota bacterium (assembly GCA_041180345.1). Lineage (GTDB taxonomy): Bacteria > Actinomycetota > Actinomycetes > Actinomycetales > Microbacteriaceae > Rhodoluna. The sequence goes on from JBEGRP010000056.1 coordinate 1,917, forward strand.
CTCTTGCGGCAGGATTTTGGTGGTTCGGAACCTCCTTTGCGCTAGTTGCCCGCCGGCCCAAGTTAACGGCTGCACAGCGATCCGGTTTGAAGAATCTGCGGGTTCTCTTCGCCACCCGCGAGGACATCCAGCGCTCCTACCGCGCCAAAGTGGAACACCCGGCAGCGATAGCGGAGGCTAATCTCGAAGCCACCGATGAGACACCAAGGTTCTGGGCATCCGGCGGAATCTGGTACCTGGTTGCACTGGCCGCACTCTCGTGGAATTTCTGGCCGCGCGATGTCGCGGTAACCGGTGGTGGCGCCCTTCCGCTAGGTGACAGTCTGGCCCAGCTCTTCAGTCGCGCTGGTGCGTCTTGGCAGCACTCTGGCTTTGGTCTAGCAGCTCCGAGTGACCCATTCGGCTGGGTCCTTTTCGCGCTCGGTGCGATCACCTTCTGGGCGCCCAGCCTGGCAATTGCTCTCCTGGTATTCCTGGTGAAGCCGCTGGCTTTCGCTTCGGCCTGGCTGCTGCTGAGCTTGGTGACCAAGCGCAAGTTTGTGCTGGCTCTCGGTGCCCTGACCTACGCGTTTTGGCCGGCGCTCTCCACCGCTCAGCAGGAGGCCCGCGTCGGCACAATCGTGGCGCTGGTGGTCCTACCGCTCTTTGTCTTCACACTGGCTCGTATCCTGCAGTTCGGGGCAAGTCCTCGTCGCAGCGTCCAGACCTGGACCTGGGTTGGCACCAGTGCCGTCCTGGCAGCCGTTATATCCGCCGGCGCACCCAGCCTCACGCCGTTCCTGGCAGTCATCATCCTGCTGCTGGCTATTTATAGGTTCAAGCGAATCGGCTACCTGGTGTGGATCCCCATCCCGTTGCTGGTGATTTGGATTCCACTGGGTTGGTATCTGACCGTGGGTCTGAAACAACCACTGGCTTTACTGACGGATCCGGGTGTGGCCGTGGTCAACTCCAAGCAGCCGCTTTGGCAGTTGCTTCTCGGGGGCGCATTCAATGGCGCGTATTCGCAGTGGCTGATCTTTGTCGCCGCAGTTCCCTTGGCTATCGGTTTGTTTGCAACGCTCACTCGTCGTGGACTAAATGCGATGTGGTTGTGGCTGGCAATGTTGGCCTCGGTGGCAACCGCGTACCTGATCAACTATTTGAACTTCTACCAGCTGAATCCCGCCGGTTCGCAGCAGGCGCTCCAAGCCAACATTCAGTTTGTCAACAGTGGACCTTACCTGCCGCTGATCGGCTTCACCGGGCTGATTGCCGCGGTCCTGTTGGTGCTAGCTCTTGATGCGGCCAAGCGGGTTTGGTTTGGTTTCGGTGCCGGTTTTGCCTTGCTGGCATCGCTGGTCATGGCGGCACAGTTCACGGTCAGTTCCCACGATCTGGTCTGGACCGATGGCAGTCGCCTGCCGGCGCTGGTGCTGGCTCAGGCAGCTCAGAACCCGAACACCAAGACGCTGGTGGTCGAACCTCAGGCTTCAACCTCGGGCACCGCTTACATTTCCGCGACGCTGGTGAGCGGGTCCGGCCTCAAGCTTCAGGACCTCAGCCTGGCCTACGACCAAACCATTCCGACCTTGGCGAAGTCAGATTCTCGTTACCGTGATCTCGGTCAGCTGAGTGCGAATCTGGTCAGTGCCAATGACGCCCAGTTGGAGCAGGGTCTGAAGCGTTTCGGCATCGACTACATCCTGATTCCAAACTCTGCTTCCGCGGCTCAGTTGGGTGCTTCACTGGACACCGTGGCACAGCTGGAGCCAGTTGGGGTCACCGAGTTTGGCCGCCTATATCGAGTGAAGTCAAGCCAAGTCACCCACCTCGCCAGCGGCTGGGAATGGTCAGTGACAAAGCAAGTCCAGGTCGCAGTCCTCGGGCTATTTGCGCTGTTGGCCATCCCAACTCGACGCAGGGCTGTAGCGGGTTCGGCTCACGACGAGGAAGAACTGGATGCCTTCGAGGGCGGATTCGAGGGTGAGGCTTTCTGATGTTAAAGAAACTGATCTCACTTTGCGTCACCGTCTTGGCTGCGGCAGGAATGATTTTTGGCGCCAGCTACCTGCCCACTAACGGGTGGATCGTTGGCTCTGCCGCCAGTTTCAGCCCGGCCCAGGTAAAAGCCAAGGACCTCACGCTGGTATGCCCGGGTTCAGTCTTTGCCACCGGTGGCAAGAGCGGAACCAACGTGAATGCTTTCACCCGGATTGGCTCTGCCGTGGTGGATTACTCCAGCAACCTTCCTACCGGAGTGGTCCTGAAGGCTCAGCCGCTCACCGGGCCGGTAGCGGGACGCTCCACGCTGGGCGACACCGGCAACCAGTTGGCCAACCTGGCGACCCAGAGCGCACTAGGCATCACCGTAAAGGACCAGCTGGGCAAGGCGCCGCAGAGCAGCACAATATTCACCGCGCAGTCCTATCAGGTGGCAGCGAGTGATGGCATCAACGGAACCATCGGGGCTAACTGTCAGCTGCCAGCCACCGAGTCCTGGTTGCTCGGCGGAGTGACCACGGTGGGCCGAGAGGCGCTCCTCATCCTTTCCAACCCGGCAGCCACCGACGCCACCGTCGATCTCCAGCTGTTCGGCGAGAACGGTCTGATTGACGGTGCAGGGCTAAACGGAATTTCGGTGTCGGCAAACCGGACCGTCGTCCTGCCTTTGGCGGGTTACGCCCCAGAGCAGAAGAGTCTGGCGGTGCATGTCACCACGCGTGGAGCCGCACTGGCCAGCTGGATTCAGGAGCGAACCGTTCGCGGAACCGTATCGGCCGGTGCGGATCTGATTTCACCGAGTATTCCAGCCGCCAAGAGCCTGATCATTCCGGGTTTGTTGAAGCGGGGAACCAGCGATGCCTCGGCTCTGATTGAAAACAACTCCGACTACGCCGACTTGACCCCGAGCATCCACGTTCTGGTTCCCGGCGCCAAGACTGCAACCGTCACGGTTCAGGTAATCGGTGTTGGCGACAAGGTCACTGGAACCGTTTTGCAACAGCAGGTCGAGGCTGGCAGAACCGGGCAGTTCGCAATAACCGGTTTGAAGGACGGCGACTTCTCGGTGTTTGTCTTGGCTGACCAGCCGGTGCAGGCCGCGGTGAAGCTGAGCCGAACCAAGAAGGGTTCAAAACCGATCACCGACTTCGCCTGGTTGAATGCGGTGACTCCGCTGAGCTCCAAGGTGGCCGCGGTTGCAGCCAACTCAGCAATCAGCAAGCTCTCGATTGCCGCGTCCGGAAGTCGGCCCGCAACGGTTGTTATCACCGATCTGAGCAAGGGCGGAAGTCAGACTGTCGCGGTGCCAAAGTTGGGTAGCGTAACTGTCACGGTAACCCCGGGAAGTGCCTTCTCGGTGGCAGCCGATCAACCCGTGGCAAGCACTCTGATAGCCGACTTCGAGGGTTCGCTCGCCGCGATACCGCTGCAGGATTATCACAACACCGGTGGCAGCCTGGCTGTACTGGTTCGTTAGTGCTGGTTCGTTAGTCCTGCGGATCTAAGAAGTCGCGCGGGTCCCGACCAATCATCTCGGCCGCGGCTTCAATCACGTAAGACTCCACGCGCATCATTTCCTCCAGCGGATCGTAGGCGCGCCCCAGGTACTTGATCGGAATTCGGTAGATGTACACGGTGTTGCTGTCGCGATGGAAAGCGTAGCGACGCAGGCGAGCGTTTCCGTCCGTGTGCAGCGGAGGTAGGTCTCGCACCACCGCTTTCAGTTCTGGAAAGTCGGTCGGGAAGGTCTCGCGCAGGTAGGCGGCGGTGTCCTGAACGGTGTCGCTGAAGTTGCGCTGCCGTGCCATTCCCGGTTGGAACTTCGGGCTCCAGAGCGGGCGCCGAACCCCGCGACCGTGACGGTCACGTCGGGCTGGAATCGGCTTGTCCACAGGTCAATCCTAGGTTGCCTTCCGGCTGCGTCACCCCACCCTTTAGTACCATTGCCTAATGACCATTAACTGGAACGCAATCGTCAAGACCTACGATGTTCGCGGCCTTGTCGGCAGCGATTTGACCCCCGAGATTGTCTCGGCGCTGGCCGCTGGTTTCGTTGACGAACTGGGTGCAGCCGGACAGGACGTAGTCGTCGGTCACGACATGCGCGACTCTTCGCCAGAGTTTGCTGACGCCTTCGCCGAGGGTGCCCAAGCGCGCGGTGCCAACGTGGTTTCGATTGGTCTCTGCTCTACCGACGAGTCCTACTTCGCTTCCGGTTCGCTCAATGCTCCGGCTGCCATGTTTACCGCAAGCCACAATCCAGCCACGTACAACGGCATCAAGTTTTCTCGAGCCGGCGCTCGCGGCATCAGCCTGGACACCGGACTAGCGGCCATTCGCGACCGCGCAATCGCCTACCTAGAAACCGGAATCGAAGAAGTGGACCAGCCTGGCAGCTTCCGCGAGGTTCACATCCTGGCCGACTACGCGTCCTACCTGCGCCAACTCGTCGACCTTTCTGCAATTCGCCCTTTGAAGGTAGTCGTTGACGCCGGCAACGGCATGGGCGGCATGACCGTTCCAGCGGTGCTTGGGAACGCGGCTGACCTCGGTGGTCTGCCACTGCAGATCATTCCGATGTACTTCGAACTGGATGGAACTTTCCCAAATCACGAGGCCAATCCGCTGGACCCCAAGAAC
>JBEGRP010000057.1:0-6521 GCA_041180345.1 Actinomycetota bacterium
TCCAGCTGATCGGTTGCAGCCAGAGCAACCCAAACCCATACAGCTCGGTGGCGTCCGGTTTGCTGCCTGACAACGTGACCATCTATGGCGACATCCTTGCCAAGTACGTCTATGGCAATGTCAACGCGACTTTCACGCCATGCTCGCAGTTGACTAACAGCCAGCAGGACGTGCAGCAGATAACGCTTCGCTACTACGACTCGCTGGCGCAGGTAACGCAGCTGGTTACTGTGACCAAGTCGATTTACGACTGCGCGGACTGCATCAGCCAGCAACCGGTTGACTTCACCGTAAATCTCCAGGATTCCGGTTCTAGCAACTTCAGCACGACTGGAACCATCGAAGTCGTCGCGGGTGACACCAAGACTGTTAGCACCGAGGTGGTTGGCACCAATACACCGGCCAGCTGGTCCCCGGATCTGGTGTGGCAGGTAACCAGCCCTAAGCCAGGATTCATCACGACCGCAGTGACCCCGGATGCCAGCGACCCTACCTTGGCCAACCTGAGTGTCGGCGTCACTTTAGACACCCCAGCCGGCACATATCAGACCACCCTTCGCGCCTTCGACATGGTGTCCAACACCTACTCCAAGCTGATCAGTAAGAACGTGGCAATCACGGTATATCCCGCAATCACACTCACGGGTGTAACCGACAACACCGACCTGGACACCATGGTTGGCTGCGGATTCACCTCCAGCAGCAGCGGTGCCACCAGCAGCGCCTGTGGCGCTGGTCTGGGTGCGCAGTTGGTCCTCGGTGGTGGCTACGGTGACGAGAAAATCCAGCCGGGAACCTTTGGCCCATTCCGCATCGCCAACACCGGAACTTTGAAGGTTGGAACTACCACCTACACCTGCACTGCAACGAAGCTGTGTGTAAGTTTCGATACCACTAAGACTCAAACCGGCGGGCAGAACATCGACGTCGTGGTTGCTGGTAGCCGCCTCTCCAGCTGGCCCAACGCCCAGACCCTAAAGACCGTCTATCAGGCCAAGATCCGTGCCCAGTTGGACTTTGGAAGCAGCGCATCGCCAATCAAGGCCATCTGCACCAGCGGAAGCGGAACCACACCGATTGGTTTCTTGGCATCCACCCACGACAGCTACTGCACCCTTGTTGTGAACGGCGGCACGGGAACCGGCTCTAAGGGCTCGCTGACCAGCTACACCGCAGTCAGTGGAGTGTTGACTGACTATGAGTCCTCGGGCAAGGCACCTAAGCCCGCTTACAACTCCACAACCGATGTGCCAAGCATCACCTTCACAGTCAAGGCGCGCGAGAGCAGTACTAGCGCGATTCTGTCCTCAATCTGCACGGGCACCAGCTCGGGTAGCTACTCCCCCGCCACCAAGGTGGGCACAGTCAAGGATGCCCGCCTAACCTCGGTGACTATTCCAGTTTGGGTGTCGGTCAAATGCTAAAGCGAATTATGACAAGCAGCGATCGCGGCCTCACGCTGGTGGAGGTCGTCGTGGGAACCGTCATCACGGCCCTTATCTCGATCACCCTTTTCCGTCTGGGCTCAGATGCATCCATCGGTCTGGAACGCAGCGTCGATCGCTCGGTAGCCCAGGTACAGCTGGGAAACTACGCGCAGCTGCTGCGAAGTGACATTGGGCTCAGTAGCGCGGTGACCGTATACACGGCGAGCGCCCCCAGCTATGTAGATGGCGATACCAGCAACACTGCCGCCCTTTGCGGAACCTGGCTAACTGCGCACAATGCAGCCACCTGGACAGACGGCAGCAAGGTCGGATTCGTCCGCACTCTTTTCAGCCTCAAGCAGTCCATTATCGATACCGCCAGCGCAACCTATGTTGACCCCACCGTTCGCTGGGTGGGCTACGAGGTTCACGGTGAGGCCGGGAAAGATGCAGCCGGAACCTCGGTGACCAACTACTCGCTCTGGCGCATCAGCTGCACCGAGACCGCCGGTGTGGTTGACCTGCCTGGATCCGGATCGGCTCAAAAGTTGGTGGACTTCGGCGTCAACTTCAACCAAACCGCGGCGGGCGACACCACGCTCTTCTGCGACTCAACCGGCACAGCTAGCTGTGCCACCTCTGGAACTTCTGGAATCAACCCGAACAGTGGAGTGACCGCATTCACTTTCAAGTTGCCATTCCAGGACGTGAAACAACTGGCTGCCGGCAGCGGTGGCAAAGGTTCGCTCACAATCAGGGATGCGGCGTTTGCCAACACCCTAACTAACAACATGCAACGAAAGATCGGTTAATCATGAAGCACCTAAAAACCACCGACTTCCTGAAGGGAAAGTCGGATTCGGGAGCAGCTCTAGCGCTCGTGCTGCTGCTCGTGGTCTTTCTGAGCCTTTGGCTTGCAGCCGTCACCATCTTCAATGGCAACAGCAAAGATGCGGCGGCTCACACGATAGCCAAGAGCCAGGAACGCCAATCCAGCGTGAATGCGGCAGTCGATGCCGCGCTCGCGGCTATCAATGCTCCTGGCGCAAACTACGTACCGAGCGCAGCGGACACCCTCAACGGAGCTGGCGGAAACTGCCCGAGCACCATGCCGGATGTTTCCGCTGCTACTCCGGTTTACACCGATGCCAATGGCATCAAGGTTTACTGCGTTCTCGCAAACAGTTCCTCGGTGGTCGCACTACCTGGAGGCATCGTTCTGACGGGCACCTCGGTGAGCGCACCATCCAGCACCGTGGGCCAGGGCCTGGGTCTGTCGGTTATCAGCCCCTCAACCGTCTGTGACCCGACGACAGGCTTGGTTGCCAACACGACGATGTTCTTTGCAGCAAGTGCTGTAAACAGCACCAATAAGTGCCCGATTGTTCAGGGTCAACCAAGTGCCAACAACACCGGGACCGCCGGTACGGCAACCATCCAGGTCCCTCCTGGCGCAGGTAACGGTGGAACTAACACCTTTGGTGGTGCAACCGTCTACAACCCCGCGACTAATAGTTCAGGTACCGGCCCCGTGTCGACAAACGCGGGTCTAGACCCACACACCCCAGGTTCCTCGATGTACTACTACAACAAGTACGAAACCAAGAACCTGCCAAAGGCTCCGGTGCAAGGCGCAGCAAACTCCAAGGCAACCATCGAGGGCAGCTGCACCGCTCCGGTCGCGTTTACCGTCCGCGGTTCGTCCAAGAGCCAGAACTACGTCGTGGTTCACGCTAGCTCCAACAAGACGCCAACCGATTCCTTCAAGAACTCTTTCGAGTTCGGCTGGATTGACGACGCGACACTGGCAACCCTGAACGCCATGACCGGCACTTCAAGCAGCTCCTGCGGAAGCAAGGGGGTGCCGATCGTCTTCGCTGGTTCGGGAACCTACAAGGGCAAGACTGACGTCCACTGGGACGGCGCCGTGTTCCGATTCGAGCGCAACAGTGCGACTTCGCAGAGCACCGTTTGGTCGATCAACAACCACACCGAGGTTTCCTTCGGGCACCCAACCAGCGGTTCCGGTAACCACATCAACGGTTGTGACACCACCCAGCCTGGCTCGATGGTCGAATACGGAATCGGTGCCAAGTGGACCATGGATCAATCCAAGTTGTTCTTGTGTGACCTAACAACCACTAACGCCGAGACCACCCACCAGTACCCAGCCTGCGCCGCACCGGAACAGGGCTACGGCGCCGACTTCTACTACAGCGAAACCGACACCAACGGCCAGCGTCGTAACAACGAGTACGGCAACAACGCCTTGGTCTACATGAACCAGCCCAGCGCCAGCGACGAGTCCGACGCCAAGTCCAACGTGACCAGCGCGTCTTACATCTGGTCCCGATCCAACGGCAGCGACAAGCTGGGTAAATGGAGCGAATGGTCCACCACCGAGAAGAAGGACTGGGTGCACCGTTACGCCAAGAACCTTCACATCGAGGGCAAGACCGAGACCGAGCAGTTGGCAAACATCGAGGCAAACGCCCACGGTGAGCAGCGCAAGGCTGAGGGTACTCGCCGCGGTGGTGAAGACGACCGCGTCAGTGAAGGCCTATCGACCTTTAGTGTGAGCGGATCCTGCTTCGCACCCGCTGGCTGGATGCACCTTTACAACTCTTCGTTCAGCAAGGCGCACTTCAGCAAGGGATTGATGCTTCGCGCCTTGGAGCTCAAGGTTGGCGACAAGTCCAGTTCGCTCACTGACTATGCCCCGGACCGCGAGGTAGGTGACCGCAAGGTTCGCCTGGACGTCTACAAGGCCGGCCGACTGTTGACCTCGATGGCAGTTGCCATCCACGACAACTTCGGCTACCGCGGCAAGTCCGGCGACGGCTACACCATCGTCGGCCAGTCATTGAACAACTAGAACCATCAGACGCAAGGGGACTGACTATGTCGAAGGAACTGCCAAAGCGCACCGACCGAGGATTCACTCTGATCGAAGTGGTCATCACGGTGGCAATCATCGGCATAGTCAGCGCCATCGCGCTAGTTGCGGTCGGAGGTTCGCTTCGGGCGGCTCAAATCAAGAGCTGCATCGCCGACTGGAACAGCGTCTTTGTTGCGGCAAACGCCTGGCAGAGTGACCAGACGATTGGCAACGTCAGCATCACCGTCCGCCCCGATGTGGCTTCGCTAGCGACCCAGGGTTACATGACCAAGCTGGATACCTCCGACCGCAAGTACAGCCTGACCTTGGACTGGGTTCAACCAGCCGATGCCACTCAGATTCCCGTCCCCACCATCAAGGTGCTTCAGGGCGGGGTTCAGGTGGTCAACGCCAACGGTGACACCTCAAGAGGTGCCGACTGCAAGGCGGTGACCAACTGACAAAAACTTGTGCAGGGTTAGCGGTAGCCCTGCACAAGGCCAGAACACGAACTGACACTCAACTCTGGCCAGCACGCGGTTCTGACAGCAATATGCTTCCCCTGGCATAGGCTGATGAACATGCAGAACAGAAGCCACCACCCAAAAATAAGCCTTTGGGTGGTGGCTTTTGCCGCGTGCGCTGCACTTCAGGTTTTTCGGGGATCATTCGGCGATCTGACCATTTTTGCCGGCGGAACCTTGGTCATCGCCCTGTCAACCACTTTGCTAAAGAACACCGAGTTCCCCAGCGACCGACTAACCGCTGGTCGCCGACTGGACTGGGCCAGCCTGGTGCTGATGGTCGCGTTGGCGTTCACTCCCCGCCACTCCCCATTCAACTTCGCACTCTTCGTTTTACTTTTACCGCTGGTCGTCACGCTCATTTGGGGTGAACGCTCGCAACCGAAACTGCCGCTGAGCAAGAAGGATAAAGCCACCCGATTTGCCTGGAGCGTCTGGGGCGTAGCCATGTGCCTTTGGGAATTCGGCGCAAATATTTTCGGCCAGATTAGCGGGACACCCAAGGCATTCCCAACCATCTCGGTGCTGGTGGACCCGCTGCTTGATAGCGAAATCGGGCAGGCAGGGTTCGTTGTGGTCTGGTTAGCCTTGGGCTACTACTTGCTGAAGACCGGCGCCGAAGCGGCGAGGGGAGGCCGCAAGTGAACACCCATCAGCTGACAATCGCGGGCTACCTGCTGATACTGGCAGCCGGTTTTTCGCTGTGGTTTGCCACCCGAAAGGGTGACGACAAGCGCCTCACCAGCCTGCACACCATGTTCACGCATCTGATGCGTTATCGCGGCACCAGGCTGGGAATGATCGTCTTCTGGTGGTGGCTGGGCTGGCACTTTTTGGTCACCGTAATTCACCGCTAGATTGAACCCATGAAGTTCCGTCAAATCGGCCTGAAGGTCACCGATATCGACCGCGCCACCAAGTTTTACACCGAGCTACTGGGTGCCCAACCTCTCGCAGTTTTTAACCCGCCGGGATTCGCATTCTTTGACCTGGAAGGCGTTCGCCTTTTTCTGGACGTAAACGCTCCAGCGTCGATGGTCTACATCGAAGTGGATGACGTGCGCAAAAAACTCGAAGAGCTTCGCGCCAAGGGTGTCAAGATCGCGAACGAGGCGCACGTCGTCTTCCCAGACCCTGATGGCCTTTTCGACCAGCCCGGAAACGAGTGGCTGGGCTTCATCGAGGATTCCGAGGGCAACCTGCTGGGCTTCATGAGCCGCGAGGTCCTCTAATCGGTTAAACCAAAAGGCTGGCCCCCACCGGGAACCAGCCTTTTGTTTTGCTCAATTAGCCCGTGATGGCCTGCTGGAACCAAGCTGCGAAACGAGCTGGGCTTACCAACTCTGGCTGGGTGGTCCAGGCGTACTGCTTGCCATTCACAACGATGGTAGGAGTGCCGGTCACCTTGATGTCGGTGCCCTTTACGGTGTATCCCGAACCAAGCACGGTGTTAGTGGTGTTCTCCATCCACTTACCGAAGGTCTTGTTGTTGATACAGTCGGCAATCTTGCCGGCGTTCTGAACGCCAACCTGGGTGGTGCGCTGAATCAAGACTGGGTTCTCCGGTCCAGGAGTTCCCTCGGCTGGCTGGTGAGCGAACAACAGCGACGAGAAGTCGAAGAACTGGTCCGGGCTGTAGTTAGCAACACAGAGGGCTGCGTTTGCAGCACGGCTGGAATAGGTGTTAGGTGA
>JBEGRP010000058.1:0-6637 GCA_041180345.1 Actinomycetota bacterium
CGGCGGAAAAGGCTTAATTCCTGGGCTGGCAGGCGATTCATCGGTGAGCAGAAGAGTGATATAGAGATTATGTCAAGTAAAAGCGAGTTTCCCCGAGTGAAAAAGCACCACCGTCCCGCCAATCCAGAGTCTGTAGATCACGTCAAACACCGTGAAACAGCGCGGATTTTCGTGCAAAACAGCCGTGGAGAGTTGCTTTTTATGAACACCCATTGGGACCCCGGAACCGGATTACCGCCGCGCTGGCTGACGCCGGGAGGTGGCGTAGACCCGGGGGAATCCATCCTGGCGGCCGCGGTGCGCGAACTCTGGGAGGAAACCGGCAACCGGGTTCACCCAGAGGCTCTGGGAGAACTGGAGCTAAGCCTGCCGTTCAAAATGACCTGGGCAAATGGTCAATACGAGACGGGAATCGCGCATTTTTATCGCCTGACGGTTTCTGACGATTTTCAGCTAGACAAGACCAACTGGACGCGCGATGAACACCGAGACGTGATTGAGTGGCGCTGGTGGAACATTCAGCACATAATCCGATAATGCACATTATGTCAAGTAGTGTTTTATTGGGCTATCCCCGCGTTAGCTTTCAAAAAGGCTAATTTCAGGCTGACCAGACCAGCACTGAACAGAACTCGTTAGAGCTGCGTGGTGGCAATCCACTCGGTGAGCTTGCCCCTGGCGGCTCCGGAATCCAACGCAGCGGAAACGCGCTCGATGGCAGCCTCAAATCGCAGATCCAGATCAACGTCTGCGCGACTGTTGTCTTTCGCAAGCTCGTAGGCCACCACTCCCGCGGCCGAGTTCAAGACCACGATGTCGCGGACCGCGCCAAGGTTGCCATCGGTGTTGCCGTCGAAAAGATCGCGGCAAACCTGAGCGTTGAAGTGTGCATCGCCACCGAGCAACTGACTGTGATCGGCGCGGGCGATGTCAAACTTGCGCGGTTCCAGGGTGAATTCGCGCACCTCTCCCCCGGCTACCTGCCAGATTTGGCTGTTGTCGGTGGTGGTCAGCTCGTCAAGGCCATCATCTCCGCGGAAAACCAAAGCCGAGCGACCGCGAGCGGCCAGTTCCGCCGCCATCAACGGAGCCACACTGCGGTTGGCCACACCGAGGCTGGTGGCGATCGGCTGAGCCGGATTTGCCAGCGGACCCAGGAAGTTGAAGGTAGTTGGCACGCCCAACTGCTTACGAATCGGCGCGACGTGGCGCATTGCCGGGTGGAAAACTGGCGCGAAGAAAAAGGTCAAACCGATTTCGCGGAAGATATCCGCCACGCGCTCGGGCGAGAGATCCAAGCGAATGCCTAGAACCTCGAGCATTTCGGAAGAACCCGTCTTACCCGAAGCCGAACGACTTCCGTGCTTCATGACCGGTACTCCAGCCGCAGCGGTCAGAATGCTTGCCATCGAGGACACGTTGACAGTGCCAACCATATCCCCACCGGTTCCCACGATGTCGACCGCATCGTCACCGGTATCTAGAATCACCGAGCGCTCGAGCATCACATCGACCAGACCGGCCAATTCCTCGACGCTCTCCCCCTTCGAACGCAGGCCGATCATGAATGCGCCAACCTGAGCATCGGCCGCCTCACCTGCCATGATCTGGTTCATGGCCCAAGCCGCCGCTGGTCGATCCAGGTCGGTTTTATCCAGCAAACGACCCAGAATCGCGGGCCAGGTGAGAGTTTCGGTCATGGAAAAAGTTTAGAGCAGGGGCGCCACTCCCCTCCCCCTGGGTGCCATGCAATAAGACCTAAAACCTCGAGTTGCTAGACGCCACGCCGACTGTCTCGCAAGCAAGGTTTGCCTCACCAAAAAAGTTGAAAAAATTCCCCAATTTTCGTGCCTTTTTGGGCGTCAAAGCCGATTTGGCAAAGGCCTCCGCGGTTATGCTTAAAGCATGACTACTTTGCCAGTGTCGCAGCATTCTGCACCCGTCATTAATCGACCAAATTCCACCTCGGTGGGAACAATAGTTTGGCTTGGCAGCGAGGTGATGTTCTTCGCCGGCTTGTTTGCAATGTACTTCAGCCTTCGCTCCAACTCTGCTGGTCTTTGGGCCAGCCAGACCGAGCACCTGAACGTTCCTTTCGCTCTGACTAACACCCTGATTCTGGTGGCCTCTTCGTTCACCGCTCAGTTCGGTGTTTTCGCGGCCGAGCGCATGCAGCCACGCGCCGTTGGCAAGGGCATCAAAAACTGGGGAATGGTCGAGTGGTTCCTGCTCAGCTACTTCCTGGGAGCAATCTTCGTCGCTGGTCAGGTCTGGGAGTACACCAACCTCATCACCGAGTTCGGCATGACCTTCGATGCCAACAGCTACACCAGCGCGTTCTACATCACCACCGGTTTCCACGCACTGCACGTGACCGGTGGTCTGGTCGCCTTCCTGCTGATCATCGGCAAGACCTTTGCAGCCAAGAAGTTCGGACACTACGAGGCAACTGGCGCCATCGTGGTTTCTTACTACTGGCACTTCGTGGACGTGGTCTGGATTGGCCTGTTCCTGATCATCTACGTACTGAAATAAGCGATTCGGAGCAATCTAGAAATGTCTTTCCTAAACCGTAAGAGCCTGCTATCGCGTCGCAAGCCAATGGCCGCGGCCGTAGTTATCGCAGCTGGTCTGCTGATTACCGGTGGCGGTTACGCCGCCGCTAGCGCAGCGATCAAGGGCAACCAGTCGGCAACCGTTGCTTCGGCAGCTCAGATTGACGAGGGCCACAAGCTGTTCCTTGCCAACTGTGCCTCCTGCCACGGCAAGAACGCCGAGGGCACCAAGAACGCACCAACCCTGATCGGTGTTGGCGCAGCCTCGGTTGACTTCCAGGTCGGCTCGGGTCGTATGCCAGCACAGGCATCGGGCCCACAGATCGAAGCCAAGGACCAGGTCTCGTTCACCGACGAGCAGATTGCCGCTATGGCCGCCTATGTTGGTTCGCTGGGCCCTGGCCCTGCAATTCCAACCGCAGCCATGGTTGCAGCAGACGGTAACGCTACCCGCGGTGGCGAGCTCTTCCGCACCAACTGTGCCATGTGCCACAACGCCGCCGGAGCCGGTGGAGCACTAACCCAGGGCAAGTGGGCTCCGGCTTTGACCGAGACCACGAAGAAGGAAATGTACGAGGCCATGATCACCGGCCCTCAGAACATGCCGGTCTTCAACGACGCCAACCTGACCCCTAAGGACAAGAAGGACATCATCACCTACCTTGTCTACCTGCAGGAGCACCCATCACCTGCCGGTCTGGACCTGGAGAACCTGGGCCCAGTGGCCGAAGGTCTGTTCGTCTGGATTTTCGTTCTCGGTGGAATCATTGCCATCACCGTTTGGTTGGGAGCAAAGAGCAACTAGCTCTTGCACCAACCGATATACAGACTTAGCAACTAAAAGGGAGCAAGCAATTGGCTAATAAGCAAGAGTCGCACGAAGCCGAGCACGAATACGGTGCCGGTCTCGCGGTGGTTCCAGCCGACAAAATCGCGGATCCGGGCCTAGAGCCACACCGCGTCCGTATGACGGACAAGAGCAAGAAGCACGAGAAGCGTGCCGCCAACCAGGTTTTCGCTTGGTTCTTGGTGAGCATCATCGGCAGCATCGCTGCGATCGTGTTCTACTTCGTTTTCCCTATTAACGAAGACCTCAACACCGTTCGCAACAACACCTTCTTCGTGGGTATCAGCATCGCACTGGGCATGCTGGCTATCGGTTTTGGTGCGGTTCACTGGGCCAAGACCCTGATGCCGGACGCCGAGGTTGCCGAGGCCCGTCACCAGACTCGCGGTAGCGAAGATGTGCGTGCTCGTGCGGTGGAGATCGTCAACCTGGCTAACCAGGAATCGGGCTTCAGCCGTCGCAAGCTGATTCGTCGCAGCCTCTACGGTGCACTAGCACTGTTCCCACTGCCTGGTTTGGTTCTGTTCAAGGACATGACCACCGATGCCAACCCAAGCGAGACCCTGCGCCACACCATGTGGAAGGCGGGCATGCGCTTGACCACCGACCCAACCGGCACCCCGATCAAGGCTGCCGACCTGACTCTTGGCTCGGTATTCCACGTCATCCCTGAGGGACTTAACGAGCTTGAAGACAAGCTGGAGCAGAAGGCTAAGGCCGCTGTGCTGCTGGTTCGCCTTGACCCAGCCGACATCAAGAGCGCCAAGGAAGCCGCTTGGGGTTACGACGGCATCGTTGCCTACAGCAAGATCTGTACCCACGTTGGTTGCCCAGTGGCTCTTTACGAGCAGCACACCCACCACCTGCTGTGCCCTTGCCACCAGTCGACCTTTGACATTACCAACGACTGTGAGGTCATCTTTGGCCCAGCCAGCCACGCGCTGCCACAGCTGCCAATCACCGTCGACGCCGAGGGCTACCTGGTCGCTAAGAGCGACTTCCACGAGCCTGTTGGCCCTAGCTTCTGGGAGCGCTAAAAATGAGTAACGCTACTAATACCGCCAAGAAGGGTGGCTTCCTAGCCGGAACCGCCAACTACCTTGACGAGCGTGTTGGCGTAGCCGGCATCCTCAAGGAATTCGGTCGCAAGATCTTCCCTGACCACTGGTCGTTCATGCTCGGTGAAGTCGCGCTGTACTCGTTCCTGGTACTGCTGCTCTCGGGTATGTTCCTCACCTTCTTCTTCCAGCCTTCGCAGGTGCCGGTTATCTACGACGGCGTCTACGGCCCACTAAAGGGTGCCGAGATGTCGATCGCTTACAAGTCGGCACTGGACATCTCGTTCGAGGTTCGCGGCGGTCTGCTGATGCGCGAGCTGCACCACTGGGCAGCACTGCTGTTCGTTGCTGCCGCTGGTCTGCACATGATGCGCGTGTTCTTCACCGGAGCATTCCGCAAGCCACGTGAGATCAACTGGGTTGTCGGTTTCGCACTGTTCGTTCTGGCGATGGCAGGCGGATTCACCGGTTACTCGCTGCCTGATGACCTGCTTTCCGGTAACGGTCTGCGAATCATCGACGGCATGATCAAGGGTCTGCCAATCGTTGGTGCCTACGTTTCGTCGATGCTATTTGGCGGCGAGTTCCCAGGCACCCAGATCGTCGCTCGCCTCTACGGCCTGCACATCCTGTTGATTCCAGCGCTGATTCTGGTCTTCATTGTCATCCACCTGTTCATGGTGGTCATCCACAAGCACACCCACTACTCGGGTCCAGGTCGCCGCGACGACAACGTCGTCGGTTACCCACTGATGCCTGTTTATGTGGGCAAGGCTGGAGGATTCTTCTTCCTGGTCTTCGGTGTTCTGATGTTGGTTGCCGCTACCGTATCGATCAACCCGATCTGGCTGTACGGTTCGTACGACCCATCGCCAGTTTCGGCCGGTACCCAGCCTGACTGGTACATCGGTTGGGCTGATGGCGCGCTACGTCTGGCTCCTACCCACCTAGAGGTTGTAACCGGTCCATACACCTGGGCTTGGAACATCCTGCTGCCTATGATCGTTCTGATCGCGCTGCTAGTTCTGGTCGCCTTCTATCCATTCTTCGAGGCTTGGGTTACCGGTGACAAGCGCGAGCACCACGTTCTGGACCGCCCACGCAACGCTCCGGTTCGTACCGGTATCGGTGCAGCTGGCATGACCTTCTACGCAGTTCTTTGGGCCGGTGCATCCACCGACCTCATCGCAACTCACTTCCACCTGAGCCTGAACAGCGTTCTGACCACCATGCAGATCAGCCTGATCGTTGGCCCAATCATTGCCTTCTGGGCCACCAAGCGTGTTTGCTTGAGCCTGCAGCGCAAGGATCGCGAGATTGTTCTGCACGGTCGCGAGACCGGTCGAATTATTCGACTGCCTCACGGTGAGTACCAGGAAGTTCACGCTCCGCTGGACGAGCACGAGATGTACAAGCTGGTCGACTTCGTTGACTATCAGCCGACCATCGCTCGTCCAAATACTCAGGGCAAGATCACTGTGAACGCTCGTCTGCGTGCCGCATGGAGCCGCTTCTACTTCGAGGACCGCGTTGCACCGGTCACCGCTGGAGAGCTTGCTGCCGCGCACCACGACCACGGTCACGTCGAGGCTGCACCGGCTGCCAAGGCAGTCGAGGCTGCACCAGCAGCAAAGCCTGCCGCGAAGAAGGCCGCACCTAAGAAGCCAGCTGCTAAGAAGCCAGCTGCTAAAAAGGACGCCAAGTAGCGAAAACTGAAAGAACGGCCAGGAGAAATCCTGGCCGTTCTTCTTTTAATTGGCTCTCCCCCTATTGCTCAAACCCCAGCCAACGCATGAATCGCTGCAACAGACCGTCAGATTTACCGGCGGCGCCAGCCTTGGATGCTTCAGGTTTCTCGGTGTGTAGCGGGGTTTCAGGAGCCTGCCCGGGGTAGTACCAGGTCAAGCTCCTATCGATCTGGTGGATCTTCCAGCAGAGCCAGACATTTGCCGATCCAAACACCAGCGCATTGATCGTAATGCGGTAGCTCATCCACGCCATCCACCCAGGATCTAGCCAGACACAAAGCTGTGGAACGCTTCTGAGGCACGCGACAGTTACCAGGTCACCGATTGGCTGCAACAGCGCCCAAAAGGCCTGCCAGGCTACCCCTATCCCCTGCCAGCCCGCGATGATTCCGTTGATCCCGTCCATGCCTCTCGGCCCTCCCCTGAGTT
>JBEGRP010000059.1:0-6258 GCA_041180345.1 Actinomycetota bacterium
GGGGGGAGTGGTAGCTGTTCGGCAGGGGAACCTCTTGGGAATCTCTTTCCACCCAGAAGTCACCGGTGAGGATCGCATCCACCGACTCTTCGCAGACATGGTTTCGCACGCCTGAGCGCGCCTAACCATTACCCAAAGTAAACTTAGAAAATCCGTAAACCTCTACTGGGAGAACTATGTCCGGCCACTCTAAATGGGCGACTACCAAGCACAAGAAGGCATTGATTGATGGCCGCCGCGCCAAGCTCTTTGCAAAGCTAATCAAGAATATCGAGGTGGCAGCTCGCCTCGGTGGTCCAGATCTAGACGGAAACCCAACTCTTTATGATGCTGTCCAAAAGGGCCGCAAGTCTTCGCTCCCGAACGACAACATCGATCGTGCCATTAAGCGCGGTGCAGGTATCGGCGGCGAAGCGGTGGAGTACATGACCATCATGTACGAGGGAAGAGGCCCGGCCGGGACTGCCCTGCTCATCGAGTGTCTGACCGACAACAAGAACCGTGCCGCAGCCGAGGTACGTCTTGCCGTCACCAAAAACGGTGGCACCATGGCAGACCCAGGTTCGGTGTCCTACCTCTTTGCGCGCAAGGGTGTTATCACCGTCAGTAAGACCGCGGGTATGACCGAGGACTCATTGCTGGAACTGATCCTGGACCACGGTGTTGAGAACATTGAGGACCGCGGGGAGACTTTCGTAATCACGACCGAGCCTTCATCGATGGTCGATGCCCGCGCCGCTTTGCAGGCTGCTGGTATCGACTACGAAAGCGCCGACAGTGAGTTTGTGTCTTCCATGATGGTTCCTGTGGACTCGGTTGAGAACGCAAACAAGGTAATCAAGCTGATCGACGCGCTCGAGGACAGCGACGACGTTCAGAATGTCTACACCAACGTAGATTTCACTCCAGAGGTTCTGGCAGCCCTGGAAGCCGAATAAAGTGTCCACCCGCACGACTCGAATCCTGGGAATAGACCCGGGTTTGACTCGGTGTGGTGTTGGAGTGATTGACCTGGCGCCTGGGCGTCGGGTCAATCTGGTTTCGGTCGATGTTTACCGGAGCGAACCAACCGAAGAGTTGTCGAATCGAATTGGTTCGCTTGCACTCCGGATCGAAAGTTTGATTCAGGATTCCAAACCCGACGTGATCGCACTGGAACGGGTTTACGCGGATGTCAACGTTCGCTCGGTCATGGGCACGGCGCAGATCTCAGGTGTCGTTTTGATGTTGGCGCATAAATACGGTCTCCCAATCGCACTTCACACGCCCACCGAGGTCAAGGCCGCGGTTACGGGAAGCGGACGTGCTGACAAGAAGCAGGTCGGAACGATGGTTGCCAAAATCTTGGGGCTGGCCGAGGTCCCGAAGCCCGCAGATGCAGCCGACTCTTTAGCCATCGCCATTTGCCACGCTTGGCGAGGGGCTGCCGCCTCCACCGGGTCCTCAGGCTCACTAACCGCCGCACAGGAAGCGTGGCAGCAGGCTGAGCGAGCCGCCGCTAAAAGTCGTGAGCGTTAGTTAGTCTTCTGTTGTGATTGCATCCCTGACTGGCCTTGTCCAACGCGTAGGCGCGGGCCACCTCGTGGTCGATGTCTCGGGAGTCGGTTATCAGGTGTTCGTCCCAGCAAGCACTGTGCAACAAGTGCACCTGGGAGACACGGTTTTGCTTTATACCGCTCTCGTAGTCCGAGAAGATGCATTCACTCTGTTTGGTTTCCTTGACTCCGAGGAACTTGAGCTTTTCGATCTGCTGCGTTCGGTTACCGGCGTCGGCCCAAAGTCGGCACTCGCGATTCTTTCGCAGCTCTCGATCGACGCAATCCGAAATGCGGTTGTCACTGAGAACGACGCAACTTTCAAGGCAGTGAGCGGCATCGGGCCTAAGACCGCCAAGCTGATAACGGTGACTCTCGCCGGCAAGCTACCTGGCTTAGCCGCCAACACAAAAACTCAAACAGCTAACGTCCAGACTGGTCGAGTTGATCTTGGCACCGTAATCCAAGCGCTTCAGGGGCTTGGCTGGAACGAACGCCAAGCTACGGATGCGGTGCGGGACGCGGCGGAGGCGTTAGGCGCTACGGCAACCGCAGATCTTCTCCTCAAGACCTCGCTGAGTCGGCTTGGCGCATCACGCAGCATTTCGGGAGGGGATCAGTGAGCGAACTAACCGATCCAGACCTGAACTCTGGCGAATTGGCCTTTGAGTCTGCACTGCGTCCGAAATCACTCGCGGAGTTCGTCGGCCAGGCGAAAATCCGAGAGCAGCTAAGCCTGATGCTTCAGGCTGCGAAACTTCAGGGTCGAACCTCGGATCACATTTTGCTCGCCGGGCCACCCGGTCTGGGTAAAACCACCCTGGCGATGATTGTCGCCCACGAGTCCGGCTTCCCCCTGCGCTTGACCAGCGGTCCGACTATTCAGCATGCCGGAGACCTGGCCGCTGTGCTTTCTTCGCTTCAACCCGGCGAGGTTCTCTTTATTGATGAGATCCACCGCATGGCCCGTCCGGCCGAGGAGATGCTGTACCTGGCTATGGAGGACTTCCGCATAGACGTGATGGTTGGTAAGGGCCCTGGCGCGACCAGCATTCCGCTCGAACTCGCACCGTTCACTCTCGTTGGCGCGACCACGCGCAGCGGCATGCTGCCTAATCCGCTTAGAGATCGTTTTGGGTTCACAGCGCACTTGGAGTTCTACAGCGACGAAGAGCTTGCTCAGGTACTGGCTAGGGCCGCCAATCGCCTCGATGTTGACATCACAAATGAGGCTTTGGGGGAGATTGCGTCCCGCAGTCGAGGAACTCCGAGAATTGCCAATCGACTCTTGAGACGAGTTCGGGACTTCGCACTAGTGGCTAACGTCAAGAATGTAACCGTTGCGGAGACCAGGGCGGCTCTGGTGCTGTACGAGGTAGATGCGCTCGGTTTAGATCGCTTGGACCGCCAGATTCTTTCCCTCCTCGCGGAGCGGTTTGCTGGCAGGCCAGTTGGATTGTCTACCCTCGCTGTAGCAGTGGGCGAAGAGCAAGACACCATCGAATCCGTCGTTGAGCCGTTCTTGGTGCGACAGGGTTTGATTTCCCGCACACCGAGAGGTCGCCAGGCGACCGAACTCGCGTTCCGACACCTTGGCTTGCCGACCCCTGAACTAGCCGAATAACGCCAACCTAAGCGTCTATAATCAAATGAATGGGCCTCGAGCCCTTTGTTTTTGCTGACCAGACACCTCGGTGTCTGACCCAATAGATTGGCCAAGAAATGCAGCCCACTGACCTGCTCATGTTTGCACTGATTGCAGTAATGGTGTTCATGATGTTCCGCGGCAGCCGCAAGCGTAAGAAGCAGGCTGAAGAGATGCAGGCACAGTTGGTGCCAGGCGCCAAAGTCATGCTCCACAGCGGCATCGTAGGCAAAGTTATCTCGGTGACCGATGACCACATCGTGCTTGAGAGCGCGGGAAGCAAACTAGAGGTTGTGAAGATGGCCGTCCGCACCGTTTCGGTCTGGGATGCCAAGGAAGACGACGCAGAGCCAGTCGCTGAAAAGGCCGCGCCAAAGATAGTAGCCACCAAAACTGCTGCAGCGAAGCCGGCCGTCAAGAAGCCAGCAGCTAAGACCACGGCAGCGAAGCCGGCCGTAAAGAAGCCAGCAAGTAAAACCACCGCCACCAAGCCAGCAGCCAAGCTGGAAAAGAACTAAGGAACGACTTAATCGTGGCCGTTAACGGAATCGTGAAGAGCGCTCAGAAGCGCCTAACCTGGCTCGGTGTCATTGCTGGCTTGCTTGCTGGCATCATCGGATTGGGAATGCTATTTGGCGCCGCCGGGGCGTCCTTTGCCCCTCAGCTGTCGCTGGACCTCCAGGGTGGAACCCAGATCATCCTGACTCCGCAGTTGGCGTCCGGCAAGACGGTGAGCAAGGATCAACTCGACCAGGCCGTAGCAATCATTCGACAGCGTGTCGACGCCACCGGCGTGGGTGAAGCATCCATCACCACCCAGGGCGATAACAACATCGTTGTTTCCATCCCTGGAAAGCCAGACGACAACACCCTGAAGTTGATTGAAGCCAGCGCGAAGCTGCAGTTCCGAGCCGTTCTGGCAACCTCGGCCGGAGTAGCCACCGCGGCGGTCGGCGGATCGACTGACAGCCGCAGCGCAAGCCCTTCGGCCAGCCCACTTTCCACCAGCTCGGCGAAGCCAACTGACGGCAGCGACCTGAACTGGATTGACAAGGATCTTCAGGCAAAGTACGACGCCTTGGATTGCTCCAAGCAGTTCCGTGCCGCTGGTCAGGTCGACAACGACAATGCGCCATTGATCACCTGTGACACAGGCCTGACCACCAAGTACATCCTTGGTCCGGTCGAGATCCAGGGTAAGGACATCGCCAACGCCGCAGCTGGAACTGTTAACACTTCCACTGGTGCATCAACTGGTAACTACGCCATTAACCTTGACTTCAACGACAAGGGCACAGCGGAGTTCGGAGCCGTAACCAAGCGCCTTTACCCGCTGACCACGCCTCGCAACCAGTTCGCTGTGACTCTGGACGGCTATGTCATCACCGCCCCTCAGACGAATGCTGTCATCACCAACGGTTCGGCTCAGATCACCGGATCTTTCACTGCAGAGACCGCCAAGAGCCTGGCAGATCAGCTGAAGTATGGTTCGCTGCCACTGGCCTTCACCGTACAGAGCGCTGAAAACATCTCCGCAACCCTGGGAAGCCAGCAGCTCTCGAGTGGTCTACTGGCCGGTGCAATCGGTCTTTTGATCGTCATCATTTACTCGCTGCTCCAGTACCGAGGACTTGCGGTTATCACGATTGGTTCGCTCGTAGTTGCGGCAATACTCACTTACCTGATGGTTGCGTTGCTCTCCTGGCGACAGGGTTACCGCCTTTCCCTCGCAGGTGTGACTGGTCTGATCGTTTCGATCGGTATCACCGCCGACTCGTTCATTGTCTACTTCGAGCGAGTTCGAGACGAACTACGTGAAGGCCGCAGTCTGTCAGCAGCAGTTGACTCCGGTTGGAAGCGCGCGATTCGTACCATTCTGGTATCGGACGGTATCTCGTTCCTGGCGGCAACGGTGCTCTACCTGTTGACCGTCGGAAACGTTCGAGGCTTTGCCTACACCCTTGGTCTTACCACCATCATCGACGTGTTGGTTGTGATCCTGTTCACCCATCCGATGCTTCAGATTCTAGCCACCCAGCCGTTCTTCGCGAGCGGGCACAAGTGGAGCGGATTCGACGTAAAGACCATGTCCGACATTGCCTACGCAGGCCGTGGACAGTTCAAGGTTTCCGAGAAGCTTGCCTCTGGTAAGGCCGCGAAGGCTTCTAAGGAAGCCACCAAGCGTCAAACTATTGCCGAGCGCAAGACTGCAGAAACCAAGGGAGATGCAAAATAATGTCTCGTTTTACTGATTTCGGTAACGCCCTATATTCGGGCGAGCGTTCGTTCGACTTCCTTGGTCGCCGCAAGTATGGATTCATCGCCTCAATCGTGGTCGCGCTGCTAGCCGTAGGTATCACCTTTGTAGGAAACAACGGCTTCAACTTCGGTATTGAGTTCAAGGGTGGCTCTCAGTTCACCCTGAGCACCACGGCTGCGAACAGTGAAACTGTGGCGCAGGACGCGGTAAAGACCATCCTTGGTTCGTCAGCGCAGGTGAACGTTGCCCACGTTGGCACTGACAACTTGCGCATCCAGACCGAGAAGTTGGACGCCAACACCGCCGAGCAGGTTCGCCAGGCGATTGCTGCGGGATTCAAGGTAGAGGGCAACCAGGTTGCATCCTCTTTTGTTGGAGCTAACTGGGGTTCGGACGTAACTGGGAAGGCACTCAGCGGTCTGCTCTGGTTCATCGCCCTGGCTGCGATAGCAATGGCGGCCTACTTCCGAACTTTCAAGATGTCTGCTGCAGCTCTAATCGCACTGGTGCACGACTTAGTCATCACCGCTGCCATCTACGGCTCATTCGGGTTTGAAGTTACCCCAGCTGCGGTCATTGGTTTCTTGACGATTCTCGGTTACTCGCTTTATGACACCGTCGTAGTGTTCGACAAGATCCGTGAGAACACTCACGAGGTCGAGTTCAGTGACGGCGCAACCTTCGCCGAGCGCGTCAACCTGGCTATCAATCAGACCCTGGTTCGTTCCATCAACACCTCGGTGGTGGCAGTTCTACCGGTCGCATCCATTCTGTTTATCGGCACCCTGCTGCTCGGTGCAGGTACCTTGCGTGACATT
>JBEGRP010000060.1:0-6199 GCA_041180345.1 Actinomycetota bacterium
AGAACGAGTTTGCCGTGATTACGTTTGCTGCAAAGTTTCCGCTACCATCTCGAAGAACTCCAGTTGAGTTTGAGTTAGTAGTGTCGAAAGGATAGATCTGCTTAAACTCTGTGCCGTTATGCCATTTTGGACGATGCAGAGACGTGTCAATGAAGATAGAGCCTTCACCAACCCCAGTAGTAGGATCACCAGAGCTGATGTTTTGCAGCTTAACGTTCTGGATTTCCAGGTTGTTCAGGTCGATTGGTACTAGGAATGGTGCGCTCGCCATAGGATTAGAAATTTAGGTATGCTTTTCCGGACATGGAGCCTTGAAGGCTTACTGTAAGTGAGTTCTCGTCAACGTATGTTACGTCAGCAATGCCAACGCGCTTGGTTGAGTCAACGACGGTGACTGATGGATAGGCATTAAGGTTGTGCGTTATGCTCCAAGTTGCAGAGGCTGTACCTTGATTATGCACGTATGTCGTGGTTCCTAGTGCTGTTCTGGCATCCTGCGCGCTTAGTACCGTTAGACCTTTGTAGGCATCAGTGAATACAACCTTAGACGGATCTAGCGTAGGCAGCGTTAGCGTTCCACCAACAGACAAGCCATTAGTAACAAGCGCCGAATCCAGCGTGGCTAGACCAGATGTGGTCAGTGTGGAAAACGACGCAGGACCACCAGAACTCATCACCTGGCTCGGGTGAATGCGCTTGGTGGTCCCAGTCGGAGCCATCGACGTGTCGGACACGTCAACGTAAACCAGCAGGTCGTTTGCTGCGTCAACCGTCGAACCTGCTGTCAGTGCGCTGATTTTAGTATCAGCCATTGCAATGGATTAGTACTTGCGATTGTAGGCGATGAATGTGCCTGTCGATGCTGCAATGCTAGTGAACACGCCAGGGATCCTTGTGCCAGCTGCGATACTGGTCGCTGCGGGAGGAAAGTTGGTAATGTTGCTAGATGCAGCACTGAACGTGCACGCGGTGAGGCACAAGATTTCGCGGAAATCACCAGTGACAGCGGCGGTGCTCGTATTCATTTTGCCACCGTATTCACCTGCTAGTTGTCTATTTGAACCTACATTCATAGTGTGTACTTTTTAGTGAACTTCTTCTGACCAGAAAAACCGAACTGCATCTTGGTGCCACCGCACTTTACGCGCACCTCGGGATTGTCGCGTTCGACTTCGCGAAGGAATTGCGCGTCGCGCCAGCATCCGTATCCGAGCTTGGTTCCCCAGTAGTGATACAGTTTGGGATCCAGGCGCATTCTTAGCCTTCCAAGGCCTTCAACCGATTTGAACGTATTGTTGTGCGTGTCTTGCGCTATCCGCTTGGAATGCACGCTGGCCTGGACCATCTCCTTGTGATGTCCATTTTTCAGTTCGTTGAACACTGCCTGGCGCAAATTACCAGGTAGATCATCAACCACATTTGCTAGTATTTGGCCTGCTGACATACAAAAAAGGTGCCCCCAGCGTGTTAGCCAGAGGCACCTTGGCAAGAGCTAAGATTAAGAAGCTCCGTTGAACATGCCGAAGCCGTTCGGGTTCTTGACCACGAGGCCGGCAATAGCCTGGACGATACGAGCAGGGCCGCCACCGTAGTCAGGCACTTCCTTGACTTCAGGCAGCTTGCTGTAGCGGATTTCCACCATGTCCATCGGCAGGATGTAGCCTTTGTAGGCTTGAGCAGACAGAGCCGAGCTGTTCTTTCCACCAATGAAGGTGGTCGGATGCAGGATCAGACGGCCGAAGTCGCCCTCGAAGATATCGATGGAAGACTTGAACGTGTCGGTGGTCAGCTCCGTGTTGAACGTGCGGACGCTAGGGGCAGCGGTCGCAGTGGTGGACGTTCCAACCGGAGTGGCGGCGGTCAGGTTAGTGAACGCGCGCTTCAACGTGGTGCCAACGATCGCATCATAATCCCGGAACACGCCAGTCTTAGTGTAGATGTTGGTCAGCATGTTCTGCACGACAGTCTCGGTCAGGTTGGCCGAGGTGCTGGTCGTGACAGCGTAAGCTCCAGAGGCAGCGTCACCGCTGTTTGGGAGAAACGTAGAAGTGCTATTTCCAACTCCAGACCCGGCAGTGTTGGTCAACCAATTACCGAGCGAGCTGGTCAGGTAAGGAACCGAACCGTTGTCAATCTGGGCATACTGGTTGGTGCAAGTGAACGTGGCCTCGAGATCACGTTTGAGCTGGATCAGGGTCTTGCTGATACCGTTGGCAACTTCGTCGGTAACACCGGCGACGTTCTGCGTCTGAGCAATGAAACCGATACGGAAGTTGCGACGGAAGGCCTGAGCGTAGTTGCTTAAGCGCGTTCTGTATTGAACAGGGTTGGTCATCGATCCGTACGAACCGGTGGTGACATTGGTCAGAGTAACGTCGACCGGGTTGGTTCCGGAGGCCGTGGTGCCAGTGCCGACAAGGCTGTTAGAAATGTCGGTACCGTCAACGACGCCAGCCAGGACTGGATCAGCGTAGTTGTCCACCTGCCATGAGAACGTCATGTTGCCCAGGTCCTTGCCTTTGGGGGCCATGGACGTGAACGGAGTGGATTTCTGGTCGACGATTGCGATGTAGTCCGCGAGTTCTTCGCGAATACCTACTTGGTTTGGTTGCAGAAGTGGCATAGTAACATCCTCACAAGCCGCGTTTAAGCAGCTGAGCTAGTTCAGCCTGATTACCTGTCTTGAGGAATTTAGCGCGTGCAGCCAACAGATCTTGCTGCGACTTCTCGACGCGTACTGGACTTGCGGTGGCCACCGAAGGTTGTTTCGGAGCCGGCCTTGCTGGCATTTTTGCCGTCTTGGCCTTGCCTTTATCGGCCTCTCGCGCGAGTCGCAGCTTGCGACCTTCGATGAAGTCGCCAACTAGAACCTGGTATTCAGGTATCTGCGACAACTGTGGCATCGCCCTGAGTACAGACTGGGCCTCAGTGTATTCCACTGCGGACCTATCTTTCCACCAGGGATAGATCGTCTCTGCGACCGGCTTGATCTGCCGATGTTGCTGCAAGAACGCTGAACGCTTCGGAATGTGCACGTCGATCGCATCTTCCACTCGTCTCCGAATGGCTTTGATGTCATCGGCGCTGTATTCTTTACCGTTTAGCTCGCAGCCGTCTTGGTTATCTTCGCACCACCGCCTGAGTTCGCGGGCTTTCGTCCACTCGTCAGTCAGCTTTGCGTCGTCCCAGATGTCGGCAAACGGGTTGTTCGCGTCTGCTACAGGCGCTGCCTGCGGCTTGGCGGACAACTCTTCCAGCTTGGCCTTCGCATCGTTCAGTTCTCGTTCGAGAGTCTCAGCGCGTTCCACAGCTTCCTTACGAGCTCGGGTGAGCTTGTCGATTCGCTTCTGAACGCCCTTCGGCTCGCTGTCGAGCTGATCGGCTTGGTCCTCATTAGAAGGATCAGACTCAGGAGTCTCGTCCTGGTCGCCAGGTTGATTTGCGTCACCCTGTGCATCTGACGCCTGCTGTTCAGGATCTTCCGCACTCGCGGTGTCCTCAGTAGCCGGAGCCTGTTGTTCGGATTCTTGTGGCTCGCTAAATCTCTGTTTCAAGATCTTCGCCAACGCCGCCTCATCGAACGTGAGCGGATTGATAGCCTGTGACTGTTCCGTGTTTTGAGAGGGTGTCGCTTCCCCGTTTGTATTGGATGTATCCATGCAGTTTTAACCCCGCAAGTAGGGTATATCAGCCAGCATTGGTATGCCCAATGTCAGAAAGCATTGCACTCAGGTGAGACTTATTCGTCCAAAGTCAAGTTGAATTCTTCTGGCTCACTTCGCATTTCGTTAACGATAGCGATGAAGTCTTCCATCGCAGCACAGCGTCCGCAGTTGTAGGCGCGCGCTTCTGGAAGCAGTCCAGGCATCAATGCCGCAACCTTTTCGTCGTCAGCTTGTTGCCGCGCCATTTGCATGATCGCTTTGTAGACTGGATTTTCTGGTTCGATCGACTTGAGGATTTCGACCACTTTGGATTCTGAGAGTTTCATTGTTATTGGTTGGGAGTGACACCGAGTCGTCCAGTCTGAGCATTCTGCTGTTGCTGGACCGAGAACTGAAGGTTCTGCACGTACTTCTCCAGGTTGGCCTGGAACAGCTGGTCGCCGAGCTGGAGGCCAAACAGGCCAAGCTGACCACCGAGCTCGCCGACCCGGCGACCTACTCCCAGGGGGCCAAGGTCCAGCAACTCAACGCCGACCTCAAGACCACGACCGACGCCCTCCAGACCGCCACGACCGACTGGGAAAAGGCCGCCCAGAAGCTGACGGACGCCAAAGGCGCCTAAGGCCAAGGGGTTGGGGGATAGCGGTTGGCGGTCGGAAAGGAAGACACCTCGCCGACCCGCCGGACTTACCCTTGGTTGAAATGGGCGTTCCCGGATCCATCCGCCAACCGCTGACCGCTAACCGCAGCGGCCTGATTCGTCCGCATTCCTTTCTGGCGCTCGGAGAGCCCTTCCCCTAGACCCGAGTCCTTACCCGTCACCCCATGCGCTCCCTCCCCCGCACCCTCGCCACCCTGGCTCTGCTGGCCCTCGCCCTTCCCGCCGCCCTCGCCCACACGGCCGGCGAGGAGATGTCCAAGGCGGCCAACGCCTTCCTCGGCTCCCTGACCGAAGCCCAGCGCGCCAAGGCCACCTTCGCCTTCGACAACCCGGAGCGCACCAACTGGATCTTCGTCCCGGCCGTCCGCAAAGGCCTCCCGATCAAGGAAATGAACCCCGGCCAGCGTCACTTCGCCCAGGCCCTGCTCTCGACCTCGCTGAGCCAGCGCGGCCACATGAAGGTCGAGTCCGTCATGGGGCTCGAATACCTGCTCTTCCTCATCGAGGAGGGCAAGGGCGCCAACACGCGCGACGCCGAGAACTACTTCGTCTCGATCTTCGGCAAGCCCGACGCGCACGGCACCTGGGGCTTCCGCTGGGAAGGCCACCACTGCTCGCAGAACTTCACCATCGTCGACGGCACGCTCGTCGGCTCCACGCCGTCCTTCCTCGGCACCAATCCCGGTCAGGTGAAGGCCGACACCAAGCACGTGGGCGACGACTTCCCCGGCCTCGCGGGCTTCGAGCTGCTCGACCAGGAAGATGAGCTCGGCCGCGCGCTCGCCAAGTCCCTCACCCAGGAGCAGCGCAAGACGGGCTTCATCCCCGGCAAGACCCCGGGCGACGTGATCACCGGCAACAAGCAGAAGGCCGACGGCATCCTCAAGCACAAGGGCATCGCCTTCTCCGCGCTGACCGCCGAGCAGAAGAAACTGGCCGGCAGCATCATCGCCGAATACGTCGGCCGCGCCCGGTCCGACTTCGCCGTGCCGGAGATGGCGGCTATCAGCAAGATGCCGGAAGACCAGCTCTTCTTCGGCTGGAACGGCGGCACCGAGGTCGGGCAGGCCCACTACTACAGCATCCAAGGCCCGACCTTCCTGCTGGAGTTCGCCAACTTCCAGAACGGCGCCAACCACGTCCACGCCTCCTGGCGCGACCTGAAGAAGGACTTCGGCTACGACCCGCTCGCGGCGCACGCGAAGCAGGAACACGGCGCCGGCAAGTAAGCCGGTGAAAGCAAAACCCCGGGCCACCGGGGTTTTTGTTTCAAGCGGTTAGAGGTTGGCGGTTGGGGGTGAGGAAAAACCGCAAAGGGCGACCGTACGACGGATAATGGGCTGCGGTCTGCCTTTAGGTAGGGCTGACCGCCGCATTTTGGCATGACTTTCAGGTCGCGGGTCCCCGCCATCAGCTAGCTGGTCAGGCATTCAGGTTGAGGTGCAGGTCCCGGGTCTGGACCCGAACCTGGCGCGCGAAGCCCGTGACCTGCGACCCGCTTCCAACCGCCAACCGCTAACCGCCAACCGCTTACTTCATCCCCTGCCACGCCGCCATCGTCTCCTTCAGCAGTTCCTTCGAGTCCATCTTGATGCCGAAACCTTGGAAGCCGAACGAACCGCGATAACCCGCCTCCCGAACCTTCGCGACGAACCCTTTGACGTCGTAAGAGCCCCGGCCCAGCGGCTGGATCAACTTATCCCAGCCGAGTTTGCGCGTGTCGCCGCTGTCGGCGCCATTGATCGTGACGAAGTTCAAACGCGGCAATGCGGCCTTGAGCACGGGCGCGGGATCCCGCTCCGCCCCCTCGACCTTCAGCCAGTGACAGAGGTTGAACGTCACGCCGAGGTCGGGGTCGTCCACGGCGTTCGCG
>JBEGRP010000061.1:0-6054 GCA_041180345.1 Actinomycetota bacterium
CTCTGCCGCCTGCATGGTGGAGCGCAGGCCCCTACCCAGACCCCAAGCAGTTACCACCGTGATGGCTGCGCCAATCAGACCGCTGGTAGTGAGTACCGGCAAACCACCCCAGAGCAAAACCTGGACCCACAGCGAAGCAAGGCCGATCCAGCCCACAATTGGCCATCCGCGTGCGGTTGTGATGGAGAGAATGAGGCTGACACCAGCGATGAACCAGGTCTCATAGGAACCATTTGGCTGGACCAGGTTGGCGTTCAGCTGACTCAAGGCCAGCGCTGGAACCACAAGGGTGATGGCCAGGTTTAGAGCCGCCTGAAAGCGAGTGAGTTTCAACTTTGGTTGGCCGTAGATGCTGAAAACCAGCGCGACTAGATAGAGGCCAAACGCCAGCAAGGCAATGTACTGATCGCGATAAGACGGCAGCCATGCCAGTCCAAGCACGAAGTGGTTTAGACCGAGGGCCAGAATCAGACCGAGAAGCAGGGCTTCCGCAGCTTTATTCATGCTGACCCCACTCCAGAATCACCGTGGTGCCTTCATTGCGCTTTGAGTTAATGTGCGCGGTTCCGCCCACCTGCTGCACTCGCTTGAAGATGATGGCCCGGATTCCCAAGCGATTGCGCGGGATACGACTTGGCCGAAACCCGATTCCGTTGTCGATGATCGCTATTTTCAGCTCGGTATCCGTGGAACGCAAACTTAGCTTGCGGGAGGTAGCTTTTGGACCAGCGTGCAGCAGCGAGTTACTGACCGCCTGAACGGTGGCTTCGGTCAGGGCACTAGCCACGTCGAAGGGTAGGTCAAAGGTGCCCTGGGCTGAAACCGAAACGGCGAATTCGTCTGACTGCTTGTGCACCAGATTCGTGAGCGCCTCGAAGAATGCGGCCACCGAAACCTGATTTTCTTCCGTACCAGCGGTCGATTCGTAAGTCGAGAGCCGCTCAATCGCCGCGACCGCCAGCGCTTCCGCGTCTCGGCGCTGGTCTGCAGTGTCTGCCTCGAGTGCGGCATTGAGTGCGGTCAAAACCTGGTTGTGAACCACCGAGCTGATTCTCAGTCGCTCGCCTTCAACGGCCTCGGTGGCCGCGTTCTGAGCTTCGGCCCGAGCAGCCGCTTCGGCCGCCTGATCTTGCAGCAGTGCCCGATAGCGAAGTAGCCCCACCATCGCGGCAGTCGAGGCCGAAATCAGGAACGTGTAGATCGCGTTCTGGGCGGCAATGCCGATGCTTACCGCACCTCCGGTCGGCAGGAACTCGGTGATGGCCCACCAGGCCGGAACCACGACTATGTAAAGCGCAGCCAGCAGGCGATTGAGGCCAAGGCCGGCGCTGATTGCGCCCCAACCCATGGTCCACCAAATAAAGGGGGTGTAGCCGGCTGGCAAGGCAACCCCGGCAGACGGAACTATCGGCCAAATTAGGAGACCGAAGAGCACCACCAGGGCGTGAATGACGTACCAGTGATTCTTGACCTCGAAGAACCAGTTGCCCACGGCCAAAGCAAGGATGGATCCGACGTTTAGGGCCAGCAAGAGGTAGAGCGGGACTGCATTCAACAACCCCTGTTGCTCCAGGCCGTTAGTGATTACCTCAGGGAGTGATGACGCCAAAGCCAAGGCATAGGCGCGGCCGATGATGGTGTCCATCCGGCGGGTTGTGACCGTAGAGGCGCGCTCGGCGAAGATGCGAGCCAAAGTGCCCTGGATCTCCATGTCGCCTCCCCTCTTAGGTACCTAATAAAGATACTTTGCCTTGGGGCTGTGACGTTTTGCGAACGTAATGCGGCGTTATGCGCGAACCAGCGAAACCACGGTCTCGACATGGTGGGTGTGCGGGAACAGGTCAAAGGCCCGAAGCTGCTTCAGCTGGTAGCCACCGGCGAAGAAACCCTTCAGGTCACGGGCAAGAGCCACTGGGTCACAGGCGACATAGACGATGTGCTTCGGCTTCAGCTTCAGCAGGTCCTTGACCACGCGATCTCCGGCGCCGGAACGCGGTGGGTCCAGCACGATGGTTGCCTCGGTGTAATCAATCTCACCCTTGCCGGCATTGGTTACCTGCTCGGCCAGGAATCGCTCGGTTGGGGCGCAGACCGCGCGCACGGCAGGCAGATCGGCGAGGTTCAGCTTGGCGTCCTCGGTGGCCTGCTTGATGGCCTCTACCGTCGTGATCTTCAGACGGTTGGCGAAACGGGCTGCCAGGGAACCAGCGAATAGTCCGACACCGCCGTAGAGGTCTAGGTTGGGCGCGTTCAGGTCGATGCCAACCTCGGCCACCATGTCATTCACGCAGCTGGTCAGAACCTCGGCCGCACCGCGGTGCACCTGCCAAAAACCGCCGCTGGAAATACGGAAGGTGCGGCCACCGGCGCGCTCCACCAGCTTGGCGTCACCCTTGGTCTTCTTGTCCACCGAGTACTGCACCTGGCCGGTGTTGCTGACCGCAATCTCGATCTTCTTCACGCCCTGCCAGTTCTTTAGGTGCAGGTTCAGTTCGTTAACCTCTTCAACCGCCAGCGGCAGGTTGCGCACCGAGATTACCTCGTGGCTGCGCTCGCGGTAAGGACCAGGCTCGCCCGCCTCGTCCACGTGCAACTGAACGCGGGTGCGGTAACCCAGGCCATTGGCATCGTCGTCGCCGGCAACCGCCTCGACGGTCGGGCGCAGTTCAATGCCGGCCATGCGCTGCAGCGCCTCTTCGATGACATCGGCCTTCAGTTCGCGCTGACGCGGCAGGGCGATGTGGCCGAACTCGGTGCCGCCGGCGCCACCAACGCCAAGGGAGCGGTCACTCTCCGGTGCACTCGCTTCCTTCCAGAAGTGAGGAACGCGGTCGGCCGAAGGCTCCAGGATTGCCAGAGGCTCGGCTCGGCAGAACGATCCGCCACGGTCTTCGAAGACCACAGCCTTGACCAACTCGCCGGGGAGAACGTGTGACACGAAAACCACGCGACCGTCGTGGCGGGCTACGAAAATGCCGCCGTGAGCCACCTTCTCGATTCGAAGGGTGAGCTGCTGACCGGTCCAGTTGATGGTTTTATTCACCTGACAAGTTTTCCACAATATCCTTGTAGGCATGACCCGAGTTGTTTTGGCCTCCACAAGCCCTGCCCGTTTAACCCTGTTGCGCGCGGGCGGAATCGAACCGGAGACCATCGCACCGGCCGTGGACGAAGACGAGGTAACCGCCGTAGCCACCGCCCAGGGGCTGATTAAATCCACCGAGGATATGGTTCTGCTGCTGGCTCGCGCCAAGGCGGAAGCCGTCCTGCATCGCCCAGAAACCGCGGGAGCGGTGGTAATCGGCTGTGATTCTTCGCTGCAGTTCCAGGGTGAGTCGCTGGGTAAGCCGCACCTGCCCGAGGTCGCTTTCAAGCGCTGGCAGGCGCTTCGTGGCAACTCCGGAAAGCTCTTCAGCGGCCACTGGGTGATCGACAATCGTGACCCCGAAAACCCCAAGGCGGTCGGGCGCGCCTCCAGCTCGGTGGTGCACTTTGCAAACCTTTCTGACACCGAGATCGAAGCGTATGTGGCTACCGGCGAACCGCTAAAGGTGGCGGGCGCATTCACGATCGATGGACTCGGTGGGGCTTTCTTGACCGGCATCGAGGGCGATCCACACACCGTGATCGGCCTCAGCCTGCCGACCCTGCGCGAGCTGATTATCGAGCTGGGAATCGAGTACCCGAGCCTCTGGAATCGTTGATTTTTTGTTATTCCCCAACCGCTCTGCGGGCCAAACCGCCAATAGGCTAGAAGAACTATGACTACTGCCAAGAAAATCACCAAGGTACTGGTTGCAAACCGAGGCGAGATTGCGGTGCGAATCATCCGCGCTGCCAAGGACTCGGGTCTGGGAAGCGTGGCTGTCTACGCGGACCAGGATCGCGATGCAATGCACGTCAAGCTGGCAGACGAGGCCTACGCGCTGAACGGCACCACCAGCGCCGACACCTACCTGGTCATCGAGAAGATTCTGGCTGTTGCCGCCCAGTCTGGCGCCGACGCCGTTCACCCCGGCTATGGCTTCCTGGCAGAGAATGCCGACTTCGCCCGCGCGGTTATCGCCGCCGGCCTGATCTGGATTGGCCCAAGCCCAACCGCGATTGAAATGCTCGGTGACAAGGTTTCGGCCCGTCACGTAGCCGAGAAGGTTGGCGCACCACTGGCCGCCGGAACCCTGAACCCGGTGAAGGGTGCAGACGAGGTTCTGGACTTCGTGGCACAGCACGGCGTTCCGGTAGCCATCAAGGCCGCCTACGGTGGCGGTGGTCGTGGCATCAAGGTTGCTTACAAGAAGGAAGAGGTGGCCGAACTCTTCGAGAGTGCCACCCGCGAGGCCATCGCAGCCTTCGGTCGTGGCGAGTGCTTCGTGGAGAAGTACCTCGAGAAGCCACGTCACGTCGAGACCCAGTGTCTGGCCGACGCCTTCGGCAACGTTGTGGTTGTTTCCACTCGCGACTGCTCGCTGCAGCGTCGCCACCAGAAGCTGGTCGAAGAGGCTCCGGCCCCATTCCTCACCGAGGAACAGATCAAGCGTCTCTACGAAGCTTCGAAGGCCATCCTCAAGGAGGTTGGCTACCAGGGCGCCGGAACCTGTGAGTTCCTGGTTGCTCAGGACGGTACCATCTCGTTCCTCGAGGTAAACACCCGCCTTCAGGTGGAGCACCCGGTCTCCGAAGAGGTAACCGGCCTCGACCTGGTTCGAGAGCAGTTCCGCCTGGCCGAGGGCGGCAAGCTGGACTATCCAGACCCAATCATCAAGGGCCACAGTTTCGAGTTCCGCATCAACGGCGAGGACGCCGGACGCAACTTCATGCCTGCACCTGGCCCGGTAAAGCTATTCAAGGCACCGAGCGGCCCGGGTGTTCGCGTTGACACCGGCGTCGAGTCCGGCGATGAGATTTCGGGCTCGTTCGACAGCATGGTTGCGAAGCTGATCGTCACCGGTTCCACTCGCGAGGAGGCACTGGCTCGCAGTCGTCGCGCTCTGGCCGAGATGAAGGTTGAGGGTCTGCCGACCGTCCTGCCGTTCCACCAGAAGATCGTGAACGAGCCAGCCTTCATCGGCGCCGACGGCAAGTTTGGCGTCTACACTCGCTGGATCGAAACCGAATGGAACAACGACATTCCCGCCTACGTTGCCGAGGGCAGCGAGGGTGAAGATGCTGGGCCACGCCAGAACGTTGTGGTCGAAGTTGGCGGAAAGCGCGTTGAGGTTAGCCTGCCGGCAAGCCTGTTCGCCGGTGCCTCGGCTGCTCCAGCAGCCGCAGCAACCGCGGGTAAGCGCAAGAAGTCGGGCACCGTTGCCGGAGCCGGCGGCACCGGCAACTCGATCAAGGCTCCGATGCAGTCCACTGTCGTGAAGATTGCGGTCGAGGTTGGCCAGGAGGTCAACGAGGGTGACCAGGTCGTGGTTCTAGAGGCCATGAAGATGGAGCAGCCCCTGAACTCGCACAAGGCCGGCAAGGTCAAGAGCATTGGCGCCAAGGTTGGCGAGACTGTTCCTGCCGGAACCGTTCTGATCGAGTTCGAGTAAACAGCTAAGCGAAAACCCCGGTCCTGGATTTCCAGGGCCGGGGTTTTTCACATCTACGAGCAGCGTAAGACTATGCAGTTGGAATATGCAGGTCTTGGGCTGCTTCCTGAATGGCACCGGAGATTGACGGGTAGACGGTGAAGGTACGAGCGACCTCATCAACAGTGAGTCTGTTTTCAACCGCCAACGCGATTGGGTAAATCAGGTCGCTGGCGCGCGGAGCAACCACGACGCCTCCGATTACGGTTCCACCGGTGGAACAGATCAGCTTGATGAAGCCGTCTTCAATTCCCTGCATCTTGGCGCGCGGGTTGTTGGCTAGATCGATCTTCTTTACGAAGCCCTTGACCTTGCCCTCGTTGATGTCTGCTTCACCCCAGCCAACGGTTGCAATCTCCGGAGCTGTAAAGACGTTCGATGCCACGTTGCGCAGGTTGGTCGGTGCCGAAACATCGCCCATGGTGTGGAAGACGGCGGTGCGACCCTGCATCTGACTTACCGAAGCCAGCGGCAGGAA
>JBEGRP010000062.1:0-6052 GCA_041180345.1 Actinomycetota bacterium
TACGGCCCTCCGGGAACCGGTAAGACCCTCGTTGCCAAGGCAGTAGCTGGTGAGGCCGGCGTTCCGTTCTTCACCATCTCGGGCTCGGACTTCGTCGAAATGTTTGTCGGTGTCGGTGCCAGCCGTGTCCGCGACCTCTTCGACCAGGCCAAGCAGAGCGCCCCAGCCATCATCTTCGTTGACGAGATCGACGCAGTTGGTCGTCACCGCGGTGCCGGAATCGGTGGCGGAAACGACGAGCGCGAGCAGACCCTGAACCAGTTGCTGGTTGAAATGGATGGCTTCGACTCCAAGACCAACGTGATCTTGATTGCGGCAACTAACCGTCCTGACATTCTTGACCCAGCTCTGCTGCGTCCGGGTCGATTTGACCGTCAGATTGGTGTGACTGCTCCAGACCTAATCGGCCGCGAGCAGATCCTGAAGGTTCACGCCAAGGGCAAGCCAATTGGTGAGGACGTTGATCTGGCTATCGTCGCCCGCCGCACCCCAGGATTTACCGGTGCAGACCTGGCCAATGTTCTGAATGAGGCGGCACTTCTCACCGCTCGCGGAAACAAGAAGGTCATCGACGCACCAACTCTGGACGAGGCAATTGACCGCGTTATCGGTGGGCCACAGAAGAAG
Source organism: Actinomycetota bacterium (assembly GCA_041180345.1). GTDB lineage: Bacteria > Actinomycetota > Actinomycetes > Actinomycetales > Microbacteriaceae > Rhodoluna. Next base: position 628 of record JBEGRP010000062.1, read on the forward strand.
AGCCGCCTGATGCAGGACCAGGAGCGTCTCAACACCGCTTACCACGAGGCCGGACACGCTCTGGTGGCGGCATCGCTGCACCACAGCGACCCAGTAACCAAGATCACGATCCTGCCGCGCGGGCGTGCGCTGGGTTACACCATGGTGGTGCCACTTGAGGACCGCTACTCGGTCTCCCGTAACCAGTTGCTAGACCAAATGGCCTGGGCAATGGGTGGTCGCGTAGCCGAGGAAATCGTCTTCCACGACCCAACCACGGGTGCATCGAACGACTTCGAGAAGGCGACCAACATCGCACGCACCATGATCACCCAGTACGGCTTCAGCAACTCAATCGGTGCTGTTTCCTATGGCAACGGTGGCGAGGTATTCATCGGTCGCGACATGGCCCAGCAGCGTGACTACTCCGAGGCAACCGCTCAGATCATCGATGCCGAGGTGCGCGAGCTTGTGGAGAACGCCCACACCGAGGCCTACAAGGCGTTGACTCAGAACCGCGATGTCCTGGATGAACTTGCTCGTCAGTTGATGATCAAGGAAACTCTGCAGGCAGACGATGTTGCCAAGATTTTCGCGAACGTGAAGAAGATTCCGGCACGCAAGACTTGGCTGTCCTCGGCTAAGCGCCCGGTCTCGAACATCCCGCCAATCGCGATTCCGGCTAAGGCTGCGACCGATGGTTCCCAGCCGGCTCCTAAGAAGGCTGCTGCCAAGAAGCCAGCCGCGAAGAAGCCAGCCGCGCCAAAGGCGCCAGCCGCCAAGAAGCCAGCGACCCGCAAGGCCGCTCCGAAGAAGGCCGGCGAGACCGAGTAGTTCATGATCGACGGCGAGCGGATTAGGGCTGCAGTCACCGAGCTAATTGCAGCAATCGGTGAGGACCCGTCGCGACCCGAACTTCAAGCGACACCGGCCAAGGTAGCCGAGGCTTATCAGGGTTTCTTTGCAGGAATCGGGCAGGATCCCCTGGCTGTGCTCGCGGACACCTTCGAGGCAGAGCACAACGATGTTGTGATTCTCAAAGACATCGAGCTCATCTCAATCTGTGAACACCACCTGCTGCCCTTCACTGGCGTTGCGCACATCGCCTACCTGCCAAGTGACCGAGTGGTCGGTTTAGGCCGCCTTCCCAAGCTGGTGGAGGTTTTGGCTTTGCGTCCACAGTTGCAGGAAAACCTCACCGCGCAGATCGCCGATTCGCTCGAGTCCGGATTAGGTACCAAGGGTGTCGTCGTGGTGATTGAAGCCAGGCACCAGTGCGTGGTTTCACGCGGTGCGAGACAGCCAGAGGTGCAGACCGTAACCATGGCGACCCGAGGTTGCTACGCCGAACCCGCTGCACGGGCCGAAGTAATGGCTCTAATCAGCAAGTGATGGTCTAGCCCATGGAGTTCAAGCGGCCGCAAGTCATGGGTGTCGTAAACGTCACCCCCGATTCCTTCAGCGATGGCGGACAATACCTAGCCACCGAGGCTGCAATCGGTCACGCGAAGGCGCTCTTCGAAGAAGGTGCGACGATTCTCGACATCGGCGGGGAATCAACCCGACCGGGGGCTGCCAGGGTGGCAATCCAAGAAGAGATCGATCGGGTAGTTCCGGTAATCAAAGGAATCAGATCAAGCAGTTGGTTTGAGGCCGCCGCGAAAGCGGGGCATGCCCCGCTGCTCTCGGTGGACACCATGAATCATCTAACCGCGGTGGCGGCGGTAGCGGCCGGTGCCGACATCGTGAACGATGTCTCAGGCGGGCTGGCCGATTCAGAGATGTTTGCGGCGGTTGCGCCAACCAACGCCAAGTTCATTCTGAGTCACTGGCGCGGTCACAGCGATCAAATGGATCAGCGAAATAGTTACGAAGATATCGCAACCGACGTCGTAGCCGAGATCTCGGAGCAGATTGCTGTAGCGGTAGCTCGCGGCATCTCTCGGGACCGAATCGTGGTTGATCCAGGTTTGGGATTCGCAAAAGACTTAAAGCAGAACTGGGAGTTGGTAGCCCGCCTAGATCGCTTGGAGCAGCTAGGTCTACCGGTGTTGGTAGGGGCAAGTCGCAAGCGGTTTCTCGCTGGCGTGCTGGAGGCCGATGACCCAGCCTCGGTGGATAACGGTCGACGCGATCTGGCCACTGCGGTGCTGACTGCACTGCTGCTGCAGCGTCGAATTTGGGGTGTTAGAGTTCACAACGTTCAGGCAACGGTGGATGCCATCAAATTGGTTGAAGCCCTCCGAGTTGCGGCGCAGTAGAAAGCCGACCAAGGTTAAATCATGACCCTTTACAGAATCGAACTGACCGGCCTGCGAGCCTACGGTTTCCATGGCGTGGCCCAGTTCGAGAAGCAATACGGTCAAGAGTTTGTGGTTGACGTTGCACTTTACCTGGACGCAGATTCCGCCGCCGAAAGCGACGACATCAGTGAGACTGTCCACTACGGATTGCTGGCTGACGCGGTCGTTGCAGATGTGAAATCCAACCCAGTCAATCTGCTTGAGACGCTGGCTAAACGACTGGCAAAACTGGTACTCGCCTTCGACCCTCAGATTGAGAAGGCCTCCGTTACCGTGCACAAGCCAAATGCTCCGATTGAGCATGCCATCGAGGATGTCTCGGTGTCGCTGAGTCTTGGTCGGGGCGATGCCTAAGTCAACTCGGGCAGTAATAGCACTGGGAAGCAACCTCGGTGATCGGGGCGAGCACATCCAATCGGCCGCATCCGAAATCGGTGAACTTGCCGGGGTAAAGCTTCACAAACTCTCCAAAGTGGTCGAATCTTTTGCCGTGACTCCGGATGGAATCGACCAGACCAAGCCCAAGTACCTCAATGCGGTTGCTTTAGTCGACACTTCACTCAAGGCCAAAGAACTGCTGGCCGCGCTCCAGTCTGTGGAGACCAGTCATGGTCGCGTGCGAATCGAACGCTGGGGTTCTCGAACCCTAGACCTGGACATCATTACCTACGGTGACTCGGTGAAGTCCGGCAAAGAATTGACGCTTCCTCACCCGCGGGCATACCAGCGGCCGTTCGTTCTGGTTCCCTGGGCTCAGGTGGATCCCGATGCGGTGCTGCCAGGCCATGGCTCGGTAGCCGAACTAGCCGCTGAGATGGATGGGGAGGTGTGGTTCCTTTGAAGTCGACCAGCGCACTCACCCTGGTTATAGCCACCATCATCGCCGGCATCCTGGGCGGGCTCTACGGTTTTTATCAAGTCACCCATGGCCACGCTCTGCCGGTGGCTCATCCCAGCAGCCTGGCAACCATGCCGGCAATCGGCATCGTATTGGCTGGCTTGGCCTACCCGATTTATCGCTATCGCAAGCAGTCGGTGGAATTCGCAAAGGCATCTGCCACCGAGAATGCGACCAGGCCAGTTCGCCCGAAGCGACTCGACCCGTTCTACGCGGTGCGAGTGCTGCTCTTGGCCAAGGCCACCGCTGTGGCAGGTGCTGCGATCGCAGGCTTCCACCTGGGTTTGGTGGTTCTGCAGCTGATGGCGCCGGTTGTGGTTGCTGCGGTCTGGCTGAATATCGCCGGCGTTCTCGGTGCGGTTTTTGCGATGGTAATCGGGCTGATTGTGGAGCGCATCTGCAAGATTCCTGACAGCGGGTTGGAGAAACCAACAAGCGAGGCGGCTGCCTAGTGGTTGGAAACGAGGCGGCGCGCCAACAGTCGAGACTGCGGGTGGGCATCGTGGGTGCTGGCCCGGTAGGCGTTACATTTGCGCAGGCTCTGGCCGGTGCGGGTCATTTTCTGGCGGGAATCACTGCTGCCTCGGTTGAAAGCCGGGAACGGGTTGAGTCAACGCTGCCTGGCCTGGACATCCTGCCCGTGGATGTGCTGCTGAAGCAGAGTGACTTGGTCGTCCTAGCGATTCCGGCTGACCAAATCGAGGTCAGTGTCGAGGGTTGGGCCAAGCTCAACCTCTTCCGTCCTGGACAGATTGTGATTCACACCGCAGCCGAGTTTGGGACATCGGTGCTTTCCGCTGCTGCTGCTGCCGGTGCCGTGCCGATTGCCATTCATCCGGCCATGAGTTTTTCGGGAACCAGTCTGGATCAGGTCCGGGTGCGGGACAGTCGCTTCGCCGTTACAGCACCCCCGATCGCCGTGCCGATTGCGCTGGCGCTAGTAATCGAGATGGGGGCTGAGCCCACAGTTATCGCCGAGGAAGATCGTCCAACATACGCCGAGGCAATCTCGGTGGCTACCACCTTTAGCGGGTTGGTTGTGAATCAGGCAATCGGCTTGCTGGCTGACATTGGTTTGCCTGAGGCTCGCGAGGTGTTGTCTACTCTGCTTCACAGCAGTGTCGATCGGGCTCTCGCTGAGGGGTACCAAGCTATCGAGCCAGAAGATTTCAGAGGTTAAGTTGCAGCTAGTCCACTCCGTTTCAGACCTAAATGCCGCACTCCAATCCGCCCGCGATTCGGGTAAGAAAATCGGGTTTGTGCCGACCATGGGTGCGCTCCATGACGGACACGTTTCGCTGGTCCAGCTGGCTCACACCTATGCCGATGTGGTTGTGGTCAGCATCTTTGTGAATCCGAAGCAGTTCGGTGCCGGCGAGGACTTTGACCGCTACCCGAGAACCCTGGAAGCGGACTGCGACAAACTGGCTGACATGGCGGACATCGTCTTTGCTCCTGCCGTTGAAGACGTCTATCCAACCGGCGTCGCAATCCCAGAAAAGCATGCCGGACCGGTCGGCGAACTGTTCGAGGGCGCCGCCCGTCCCGGCCATTTTGACGGAATGCTGACCGTGGTCGCACGGCTATTTACCTTGGTGCGACCTAACATCGCGGTGTTCGGACAAAAAGACGCGCAGCAGCTCTTCTTGGTGAATGAATTGGCGCAACGTGACTTCCCGGGGCTCCGCATCATCGCAGCTGACATCGTGCGCGAACCCAGCGGATTGGCTATGTCCAGTCGCAACCGTTACTTGAACAGCGAGCAACTGGATATCGCCGAGATTTTGGCAATCACGCTGGCAACTCTGAGCGAACTCATGCATGGCGGTATGGCCGTCGATGCAGCACTGGCGCTCGGTGAGGAAATGATTACCGGCGAGCCCGAGACTAAACTTGATTATCTAGCCCTGGTTGACCCGCGGACCTTTGCGCGGGTGGGCAACGGATACACCGGAAGTGCGCTCTTGATTGTGGCGGCACAGGTCGGTGGGGTTCGTTTGATTGACAACCACCTTTTCGAGATTTAGCCACGACCAAGCGTCAAAAACACGGGAGCCGCGATGAGCGACGAGCAGAACTTGATTGAAGAAGAAGGCCAAGACCTTCCGGAGCAGATCGCAATTCGCTTGGCCAAGCGCGAGCGCTTGAACCAGTTGAACGACGCCTACCCGGTTGCCCTTCCGATCACCCACACCATCGAGCAGGTTCGTGCCGCCTACCCAGAGCTTCCAATCGATCACGCCAC
>JBEGRP010000063.1:0-6164 GCA_041180345.1 Actinomycetota bacterium
CCACTGGTCTTTGCCGGCGAAGTAGATACCCTGCGGGCTCGCCTGGCCGAAGCGGCTCAGGGTAAGGCCTTCCTGATGCAGGGTGGCGACTGTGCCGAAACCTTCGCAGATGCCACCGCTGACCGAATCCGCAACCGAGTCAAGACTCTGCTGCAGATGGCTGTTGTGCTGATGTACGGCTCCTCGCTGCCGGTAATCAAGATGGGCCGCATGGCTGGCCAGTTCGCCAAGCCGCGCTCGAACGACTTCGAGACGCGTGACGGCGTGACTCTGCCGGCCTACCGTGGCGACGCCGTCAATGGCTATGACTTCACCGAGGAAAGCCGCCGCAACGACCCCGCTCGTTTGGTCCAGGCCTACCACACCTCGGCTAGCACCCTAAACCTGATCCGCGCCTTCACCACCGGTGGTTTCGCGGACCTTCGCTCGGTACACGAGTGGAACAAGGGCTTCACCGATAACCCAGCGAACGCTCGTTACGAGAGCCTTGCCAAGGAAATCGACCGCGCGATTCAGTTCATGGCTGCGGCCGGAGCGGATTTTGAGGGTCTTCGCACCACCGAGTTCTACGTCAGCCACGAGAGCCTGCTGTTCGACTACGACCGTCCGCTGACTCGCATTGATTCGCGTACCGGAACCCCTTACGTCACCAGCGGACACCTGGTTTGGATCGGCGAGCGAACTCGCCAGCTGGATGGCGCACATGTTGACTTCCTCTCGCGCGTCCGCAACCCAATCGGTGTCAAGCTTGGACCAACCACCAGCCCCGATGATGTGCGTGCCCTAATCGAAAAGCTGGACCCAAACCGCGAGCCTGGTCGCCTGACCTTCATTACTCGTATGGGCGCCGGCAAGATCCGCGAAGAGATGCCAAAGCTGGTCGAGGCCGTTAAGAGCACCGACTGTCTGCCGCTCTGGATCACCGATCCGATGCACGGTAACGGCATTACCACCAAGAATGGCTACAAGAGCCGCCGCTTCGACGATGTCATGGACGAAGTTCGTGGCTTCTTTGAGGTGCACAAGGCCGCGGGCACCTTCCCTGGCGGAATTCACATCGAGCTCACTGGTGATGACGTAGCCGAGTGCCTGGGTGGGTCGGAGCAGATTGATGAAGCAGCGCTGGAGCAGCGCTACGAGTCACTTTGTGACCCACGCCTGAACCACATGCAGTCGCTCGAGCTTTCGTTCTTGGTTGCCGAGCTTCTGGGCAGTCGAAACAACTAAAGACGCTCAGTCAGAGGTGCCCGAATGCTTCGGCGTTCGGGCACTTCTTGCTTTGCGGGCAAGTGCGGATCATCTACTTATTTGAGCCCGGAACTTCTACTTATTTGAGATTGTGATTTGGGTGCCGCGCTTCACTACCGTTCCGGCAGGAATGCTCATCGATTTCACCTTCACGACTCCCCAGGAAGACTGGAGTTGGTCTGTGTTCACGGTGACATTAAGCCCGAGGCTGCTTAAGGCGAGCTTTGCGGCGGCAAGGGTCTCGCCCTTGAAGTTCGGCAAGACCACGGTCGTCGGTCCAAGCGAAGTGGTCAGCGAGACGGTGCCGCCAGTCGGCAGCGGATCTGCACCGAGCCTAAGAGCTATTACCGCGCCGGTCGGAACGGTGTCGGAATAATCTGTGGCCGGCGTGCCGGACAGCTTGATGCCAGCACTTTGCAGGGCTTTGATTGCCTCTGCTGTGGCCATTCCGACAACCTTAGGAAGCGCACCGCCGGACACCATTAGCGGGATTGTGCTGCCAAAGCCTACCTTGCTGCCATCGCTGCCGAGGTACCCGAAGACAGTGCCTTTTGCCGCATCTGAGTAATAACTCTGGCTACTGCCAGCCTTGAATCCAGCTGCCGCCAACTTGGCACTGGCTTCCCCGGGCGTGAGGCCCTTTAGGTTCGGTACGACAACCATTTGGACACCCTTGGAAACAAAGATTTCGATGTGGCTTCCGCGCCAGAACAGTTCGCCGGCTTTGGGCTCGGTGCGGGTAACGAGACCGGTGCTGACAGAATTCGAAAACTCCTGGGTGACTCCGATGTCCCCGGTGTAATCCGCCAGGAACTTTTCTGCGGTGGCAACCGAGTCGGAGGTCAAATCCGGAAGGGCAGTCATGCCGCCCGGGCCCGCGCTAAACCACCAGCCAGCGCCTGACGCGAGCAGCGTCACAAGCACCATCGAGCCGGCAATCCATTTCCCACGCTTTCTCCGTTTTAGAGCGAGCTCCTCCAGCGGGTGGAGCGCTTCGCCTAAATCGAAATCTCCAAGCACGGTGGTTGCACTCGGGTCCGGCATTCCAGCTGCACCGGTAATCGGGGCGGTTGCATTACCGCTCTGCTCCGGTAGGTATTCGTCGCCAATTAGCACGGTGCCGTTCTCGTCGACCGCCGCTGCACCCAGCTTCATGGTCGAATCCACCGAGATGACTTTGGTCGCAGCAAGTCCGGCGAATTCCGGTAGGTCTAACCGTGCCGTTGCCCCATTTCCAGCCTTGAGCTCGGTTCGCACGCGCTGCAGCACTTCAACCAAGACCTGGGCATTGGCAGGCCTATGCTGCGGCGCCATGGCAGTGGCCCAGAGTACAAGTTCGTCGAGCAGTGCTGGAATCTCCGGCACCAAAGTGCTTGGTGCTGGCACTCCCACGGCGGTGTGCTGGTGAGCGATGTGGGCAATGTCGGTGCCACCGAAGGGCTGGGCTCCGGTTAGGAACTCGAAAAGCATGATCCCGGCAGAGTAAACATCTGACCTAGCATCGGCATGGCCGCGGGTCAGTAGTTCTGGGGCGATGTAGGCGATGGTGCCCATTAGCGAGCCGGTGCTGGTGTTGGCGCTGGCCTCGCGTGCCAGCCCAAAGTCACCGAGTTTGATCCGTCCGTCATCGGCCAAGAACACATTCTCAGGCTTCAGGTCTCGGTGCAGGATGCCAGCTCGGTGGGCGGCAGCTAAACCCTGCAGAACCGCATCCAGCGCATCGAGTGCACGTGCGGGGGATAGGCGGCCGAATTTGTCCAGCGCGTCCCGCAGCGTCATACCAGGCACGTATTCCATGACCATGTAGGTCTGTCCATCGGAAGTGCCCTGATCGAAAACATTTACCAGGTTTGGGTGATTCAGCTTTGCTGCGGTCTTGGCTTCGCGAATGAATTTCTCGGTGAAGCGCGGATCACTGGCCAGATGAGGGTAGATGACCTTCACGGCCACTTTGCGATCTAGGCGCTCGTCGGTCGCAAGGTAGACGTCGGCCATGCCGCCGCGGGCCAGCAGTCGTTCAATCCGGTAGCGCTCGGCTAACAGCTGATTCACCAATGACAATGCAACCCTTTCGTGCCACTAACCCAGATTCGGGTCAGGCATCGATACCAGCGTAGTTTTCACGGACTCAATCTTCAGTCAGGCGGGGCGGTAACAAGCTGGTAAAAACCTGCGGAATGGTAACCGGAGCCACGTCCAGTGTGGCAATCTATTGGTGTGAAGGAAGTATTTGCCAAGATTTCTTGGCTCACAATCCCAGATGTAGCCGAAGCGCTCGACCTGCCGTTGGGCAAGGTTCACCGACTTATCGAGGAACATCATCTGATTGAAGCCAGAATCGACGGCATTCGCAAAGTTCCGGCTGACGCGATTGTGAATGGCGAACCGCTGCACACCCTCAAGGGAACGCTGCAGCTGCTGTTCGACGCCGGTTACTCTACCGACGATGCCTTGGAGTGGCTCTACACCGAGGAAGACTCGCTGGGTACGACTCCGATGGCTGCTCTGGTAGCAGGGAAGCGTGCCGAGATTCGCCGACTAGCTCAGGCTCTTTTCTAAAGCCGGACTAGCTGTCGCGCTTCACCACTTTGAGCGCAAGTGCGCGCAGTTCTTCGCGGGCCGGTTCACCGATGTCCAGGCCGCTCAGCGCCTCGAGGGACTGATCCGCCAGGTCATTCATCATGCGTTCGGTCTTCGCCAATGCTCCCGAACCGATGATGGTCTGCTGAAGCGATTTGATCTGCTCGTCGTCCAGATGCCCGCTCGTAAGCATCTCATCGAAAACTCTGGCCACCGAGGCGCTCAGGGCCTCTCTGGTGTATCCGACCAGAACGGTGCGCTTTCCCTCTCGAAGGTCGTCACCGACCGGCTTGCCGGTTACCGATGGGTCACCAAATACTCCGAGGATGTCGTCCCGCAGCTGGAACGCGAGACCAAGTGGAACCGCGAAGGTGCTGAAACCGTGGAGCAATTCTTCGTCGGCACCAGCGAATGCCGCTCCGATTAGCATCGGGGCTTCCAGAGAATACTTAGCGGTCTTGTAAAGCATCACCCGATTGGCTCGCCAGACGCCTTCGCTAACCGGGCGGGTGAGGGCTGCATTCTCTTCGAGTACATCGAGGTATTGACCGGCCATGACTTCGGTGCGCATCTTGGCGAATTCGTCGCGGCAGGCATTCTGAATCTCTTGGCTAGGGGCTCCGGCCAGCGCTCGCCCAAACATTTCACTGCTCCAAGAGAGCAAGAGGTCACCGGTAAGTACGCCGCCACCGATTCCGAACCGTGATGGTTGTCCAGCGTAGCCTTGCGACTTGTGAAGCGCTTCGAACTTTTTGTGAACAGCCGGCTCGCCGCGGCGGGTATCGCTTTGGTCAAGAATGTCGTCGTGCACCAATGCGGCGGCGTGAAACATCTCCAAGGCGCTCGTGATGCCGACCATTGCCTCGGACGAAGCCGCCAGCTCTGCGGCCGATTGTTTTGGGTTGGCAACGACCAAAGTTGCGGTCCAGGCGTAGTAGGCAAAGAGGGCGCGAAAACGTTTTCCGCCTTGGAGAAGAGACTTGCTGTAGTCGACAATCGGTGCCAGGTCAGGCGAAATGGCTTCGAACTGCTCGCGCTGAGTTTCGCAAAACTCGTCCAGGGTTTCCTGGATTAGGGCCAGCAGGTTTGCGGTTTCGCTCATGCGACCAGATTACCCGCTGGCTCTTGTTAGGTGGCAGGTAGAGACGTAAAATCGACCTATCGAAAGGTGGCCATGGCGCTCTCAGAACACGAACAACGCGTGCTTGATGAGCTCGAACGCGGCCTCTACGCCGACGACGAGCAACTCGCTCGGAGGCTCAAGAAAGCAGCCGAACAAACCCCGCTGCGAAAGAACCAGCGGGTTGCCGCGCGGCGAATTGCGGGTTCGGCAATCGCCTTGGCTGGGCTCGGTGTGATCCTGGTTGGCGCAATTGTTCACTACACCTGGATGGGCCTAGGCGGATTCGTCGCCACGTTAGTTGGATTAGTGATTGCTACCTCGCCAGCTGCTCCCAACGTCAAGGAGCCGGCGGACCTCTCTGCCGGTAATGCTGGAAAGTCCAGCCCCCGTAGGTCTAAGCGGCAGATCTCTTCTGGAAGTATCAGCGATTTTTTCGAAGAGCGTTGGAACCGCCGCACTGATGGTCAATAGCTAACTCCACTCTCCACCACAACCGCCCGGTTTTCACCGAGGCGGTTGTTTTTTGCCCTCAAAACCCCCAAATTAAGCCATTTTGACCCTCAAAATGGTCAGTTTTGGTGAATTTCCCTCCACCTCTAAAAAACCGCGAAATAACGCACAATTCGTTATAAAAAACACCTCAAAAAAGGGCAAATTTTCACACTTGTGGTGTGTTTTGGAGTAAAGTGGAGTAAAAGGACCCAAGGTGGAGTTCAGGAAGGAGGGGTTCCGATGTTGCTAGGCACTCACACCCCTCGCCTTGACGAAAAGGGCCGCCTGATTCTTCCCGCCAAGTTCCGTGACGAGTTCTCGTCCGGCTTGGTAATCACTCGTGGCCAAGACCGCTGCCTCTACGTCTTCAGTGCTCGCGAGTTCGAAACCTTGAACGACCGCATTCGCCAGGCGCCAATCTCGAGCAAGGCGGCACGTGACTTCCTCCGCAGCCTGCTTTCGGGCGCCACCGATGAACTTCCTGACAAGCAGGGGCGTGTAACGATCCCGGTGGCTGTCATCGGCATGGGAAACCGCGCAGAGATCTGGGACCTCAAGGTCTGGAACGAAAGCCAGTCCGAGCGTGACGCGTCCTTCAGTGAAATTGCGGAGGAGGTGATTCCGGGGCTCTTCTAGAGTCCGGTGTGATTTCCATCTGCTTCGGCTCGGGTACTCTTCCCCGATACCCGATGCGAAGCGGTTGGGAACCAGGCCAGATTCC
>JBEGRP010000064.1:0-5876 GCA_041180345.1 Actinomycetota bacterium
CTGGCGGCTCCAGCCGCAGCCATGCTTGGCTGGATCATCATCGAGAAGATCAAGCACGGCAAGGCCACCTCCATCGGTGCCGCTTCTGGTGCAGTTGCTGGTTTGGTAGCAATCACCCCGGCCTGTGCGATTCTGGACCCAATGTGGGGCATCCTGCTCGGTTTCATCGCCGGTGCCCTCTGCGCACTGGCAATCGAGCTCAAGTTCGCATTCGGATTCGATGACTCGCTAGACGTCGTGGGCATCCACCTCGTCGGCGGTATCGTTGGAACCCTGTACATCGGACTCTTCGGCCGCGGTGTCGGCCTGTTCTTCGGACACGGACCTCACCAGCTTGCCATGCAGGCTTTGGGTGCGGGTGCAGTTCTTCTCTACAGCTTCGTGGGTGCACTGGTTATCGGCTTCATTGTCGAGAAGACCATCGGCTTCCGTGTCAAGGCTGAGGATGAAATCGCCGGAATCGACACCGTAGTTCACGGTGAAGAGGCCTACTCGTTCGGAAACTAAAGCCACAAACTAAATAAGTTCCAAGCCTGAAGTGGGGTCCGAAAGGGCCCCGCTTTTGGTGCGTTTGAAAGGAAAGCATGAACAACGACACCACGATGTTCTTGATCATCTGCAGTGCCCTGGTGCTATTCATGACACCGGGCCTCGCATTCTTCTATGGCGGGTTAGTCCGGGCTACGTCAGTGGTCTCCATGATGATGATGTCCTTCGGTTCGCTTGGTCTAATCGGAGTGATGTGGCTGGCCTACGGTTATGCGATGAGTTTTGGAAACGCTGGCAGTGGTACCTTCATCGGCATCGATGGGGTTTTCGGCATAGACCTTAACAAAGTCTTTATGGATGACGTGGTCAAGCAGGCGCTTAGTCACGGTGGGCTACCAGGCGATGGATCGCAACTTGCTTTCGCAGGTTTCCAAGGCACATTTGCCATCATCACGGTTGCCCTAATTTCTGGCGCAATCGCAGACCGCGCAAAATTCGGTGCCTGGATGGTCTTCGCTGCGGTTTGGGCGACACTCGTTTACTTCCCAGTGGCTAACTGGGTATTCAACTTCACCGTCGATAAGTCCGGAAAGATTATCGACGGTGGCTGGTTGGTCTACAACGTTGGCCTCAAGGACTTTGCTGGCGGTACCGTGGTGGAGATCGCGTCAGGTGCCTCTGCGCTGGCACTGGCTCTCGTGGTTGGCAAGCGTTTTGGGTTCGCGAAGGGCATGCACGCGCCTCACAGCATCCCTCTTGTGCTCATTGGTGCCGCGATCCTTTGGTTCGGCTGGTTCGGCTTCAATGCCGGCTCGGAGATTGCTGCCGACGGCATTGCCTCTCTTGCCTTTGTGAACACGGGCATCGCTGGATTTGGTGGATTGCTCGGCTGGGTTGTTCTTGATCGAATCTCATTGGGCAAGCCGACGGCGATTGGTGCGGCATCCGGTGCTGTCTCTGGCATGGTTGCTATCACGCCTTCCTGCGCCTTCTTGGACCCATGGTGGGCGCTCGCGCTCGGTGTCGTAGTGGGTGTCGTTTGCGGATTGGCAGTTGAGCTCAAGTGGAAGCTCGGCTTCGATGACTCGCTTGACGTGGTTGGTGTCCACCTAGTCGCCGGTATCGTGGGAACCCTCTGGATTGGCCTATTCGGTCGTGACTGTGGCCTGCTGTTGGGATTCGGTGCTGAGCAATTGGGACGCCAGGCTATTGGTGTTGTGGTAGTTGGACTGTTCGCCTTCGGGATGTCGTGGCTGATAGGAACCATCATCCAGAAGACAATGGGTTTCCGAATCACCACCACTGACGAAATCGCCGGTATCGACAACACGATCCACGGCGAATTGGCTTACAACGAGAAGGACCCGCGCTGGAGTTGGGGAAGAACTGACCGATAGTTCGCAGAGGAAAAGGGATGCAGATTGCATCCCTTTTCTAGTTTCCGGGATGCAGTGGGATAGTCAGGCCCATGGCGGTCAGGCCAATCGCAATCGCAATAACAACGGTTAGAGCTACCGTCTTGGCGCGCTGTTTGCCTTGGTCCTTCCGGATTTTTTCAACGAGCGTAACCACTATCCAGTAGATGCCAACGAGGACAGTTGCGGCCAGGGTCAAGAACAGCAGGATTCCCCACCCGTAGGCCAGCAGGAACGACCAAATGTTGCCATGCCCAACATTGAAATCCATCAAAATCCTGACCGGTAGTGGGTGTCTTTTGTCTACTGATGCCCAGTCTATTTTGCGTGACACACATCCGAATCGGTTTGCACCCTGACACATTTTTGGGTAATGTATAACGAGTGTTCGAAAGAACACAACGCGGATGTGGCTCAGTTGGTAGAGCATCACCTTGCCAAGGTGAGGGTCGCGAGTTCGAATCTCGTCATCCGCTCGCTGTGAACCTAGATTTTGGGATCTAGTGGGCGCAAGCCTCAAAGCTTGGTGGAGTGGCTGAGCGGCCCAAAGCAACAGCCTGCAAAGCTGTAAACCCACGGGTTCAAATCCCGTCTCCACCTCCAATCACAAAACTAAACAAACGGACGATTGGCGCAGCGGTAGCGCACTTCCTTGACATGGAAGGGGTCACTGGTTCGATCCCAGTATCGTCCACCACCGACAAGCCTCGGGAAACCGGGGCTTTTCACTTTTGCGGGCCTTGAAGGCTCTTCTGCCCACCGCGAAAATGCAAAACCGCCCCCAGTGCGGAGGCGGTTTGCGAACGTGTTTAGTTGAGCTTGAGTGCCTTCGATGTTGCAGCGAGGGTAGCTGCCGCAGCCGCCGGATTCGTATTCGGCTTAGTGCCAAATGACGGCATCAGTTCGCGAAGGCGAGGTTCCCATTCGGAAAACTCCGAAGCGAATGACTTCTTTAGGACCTCGAGCATCGCGTAGACGGCAGTAGAAGCACCCGGAGAAGCACCTAGGAGACCCGAAATGCTTCCATCGGCCGAGGTGATGATCTCGGTGCCAAACTGAAGGACCCCGCCACTCTTGGCGTCTTTCTTGATGATCTGTGCGCGCTGGCCTGCATTCAGGAGCTCCCAATCAGCCTGCTTAGCCGTAGGCATGAACTCCAACAGTGACTCAAACTTACGAGACTTGCCTTTGAGGAGCTCACCCACAAGGTACTTAATGAGTCCGAAATTGCCCAAGGCAACAGCAATGTAGGGAACCAAGTTGGCTGCGCGGAGCGACATTGGCAGGTCCAGAATCGACCCATTCTTCAGGAACTTGGGGTTTGAGGTTGCGTATGGTCCGAACAGCAGGCTCGCCTTGCCATTTACGACACGTGTGTCTAGGTGTGGCACCGACATCGGGGGAGCGCCAACCGATGCTTGGCTGTATACCTTCGCCTTGTGCTTCGCGACGAGTTCGGGGTTGTCAGTGCGAAGCCACTGGCCTCCGACCGGGAAAGTACCGTAACCCTTAGCCTCTGCGATGCCGGACTTTTGGAGGAGCTTCAGGGCCCAACCGCCGGCACCAACGAAGACAAACTTGGCATTGACCGACTTCGCTCCACGAATACCGAGGTTCCAGCTGCCGTCGGTTTGCTTTCGCACCGAGGTTACCTCGCTGCTAGTCGCGACGTTGACACCGAGACCCTTCAGATGGGCGAAAAGCTGTTTGGTGATAGCCCCAAAATCGACGTCCGTTCCCGAGGTGATTCGGGTGGCAGCAATCGGTTCGGTGGATTCGCGACCCTCGATGAGCAAGGGTGCCCATTTCCCAATCTGATCAGGATCGGTGCTGAACTCCATGCCCGCAAACAGCGGCTGGTCTTTGAGTGCCTGGTATCGACGGCTTAGGTAATCGACGTCTTTTGCCCCACGAACGAAGGTCATGTGTGGAGTCGCCGAAATAAACGTGGTTGGGTCTTGAAGAACGCCCTGCTGCACTGCCCAGGACCAGAATTCACGGCTGAGCTGGAACTGCTCGTTGATGGCGATTGCCTTGGCTGGGTCCGGCAGGCTGCCGTCCTTGCTGTCCGGCATGTAGTTGAGCTCACAGAGCGCTGCGTGGCCGGTGCCTGCGTTGTTCCAGGGATTGGAACTCTCTTGGGAGACTTCGTCTAGGCGCTCGAATACCTGAATGGAAAGATTTGGACTGAGTACCTTTAGGAAAGTTCCGAGAGTGGCGCTCATGATGCCGCCGCCAACCAGAACTACGTCAAACTTCTGCGTATTCACCGTACAAGTCTAACTAGGCAAAACAGTCGATTCGGACTGCTCAGCCCAGACAGGACACTAGACCGAGTGACCCACAAGCATGCCGATTCCATAGGTGATTCCCATGGTGGCGGCACTGATCAAGACATTGCGGAGAATCGGGCGGCCGGCCTTAGCGCCACCGATCCGGGCGCCGACGAAACCGGTCAAAACCAGGCTCACCAGCACCGCTGCGATGGTGGCTGGGATGCGAAGCGAAACCCAAGGACCTGTCACCGCGACTAGCGGCAAAACGCCACCCGCTGCGAAAGCCACGAACGAAGACAGAGCTGCCGCTAAGGGCGAGGCATGGTTTCCCAATTCAATGCCGAGCTCGGCCTCGGCGTGGGCTTTGAGGGCGTCCTTTTCCGTGAGCTGGACGGCGACCTTGTGAGCAAGGTCATAGTCCAGACCCTTTTGCTCGTAGTACCAGGTCAACTCGCGCAACTCTAGTTCGGGTTGCTCTTCCAACTCGCGGCGCTCGATTTCAAGCGATGCTTTTTCGCTGTCGCGTTGTGCCGAAACCGAGGTGTACTCGCCGCCAGCCATGGAGATTGAACCGGCTACAACTGCAGCGACACCGGTAAACAAAATGGTGGCGGAGTCGGTGGTGGCACCAGCAACACCCATGAGGATGCCAGAGGTTGACATGATGCCGTCATTAGCACCGAGGACTCCAGCGCGAAGCCAGTTGAGTTTATTTGCCATCGCGGTCTTCTGAAATTCTTCAGAAGCCAGCAATTGCTCGTCTAGGGCCACGGCTGCTGGTTTGGTCATGTGACAATAAAAAACCCAAAAAGGGCCGTTGTCTAGCAAGGTGCGCCTTACCTCGAATCGTGTCTCGGTGGGTTCAGGCTTGATAACCCGCGGAGGCTAAGATTTAGGTACACCCTTCCTGACTAACGGAGTATGTTTTGTCTGCTGAAATGCTAAAAATCACCCTTGATGGCCAATCACTTTTGGTCGAACCAGGAACGGATGGATTTAAGCTTTTCACCGAGCGAACAATCGTTGCTCAGCGCGTAAATGGCGCCCTCAAGGATCTCGCGCACAAGCTAGAAGACGGTGACATCGTCGAAGGCGTTGCGGTCAGTAGCCCTGATGGCCTCAACATTCTGCGTCATTCGACTGCCCACGTACTTGCACAGGCCGTTCAGAACATCAACCCAGAGGCAAAGCTCGGAATCGGGCCACCCATCACCGATGGCTTCTACTATGACTTCGACGTGGAAACGCCTTTCACCCCAGAGGACCTAAAGGCTCTCGAGAAGGAAATGAACCGGATTGTCCAGGCTGGCCAAAGGTTCATGCGCCGAGTGACCAACGATGAAGCCGCTCGTCTAGAACTTGCCAAGGAGCCATACAAGCTGGAGTTGATTGGCCTGAAGGGTTCTGATCTGGGGGAGGGCGCAGCCGAAGTTGGCGGTGCCGAACTCACTATCTATGACAACGTGGACCCTAAGTCCGGTGAGACCGTTTGGTTCGACCTCTGCCGCGGCCCACACCTTCCCAATACCCGCATGATCGGTCAGGGGTACGCCCTAACTCGTGTCGCATCTGCCTACTGGCGCGGGAATGAAAACAACAAGCAGCTCCAGCGTGTTTACGGTACTGCCTGGCCAAGCAAGGACGAGCTCCGCGCTCACCAGGAACGTCTGGAAGAAGCCGCTAAGCGCGATCACCG
>JBEGRP010000065.1:0-5787 GCA_041180345.1 Actinomycetota bacterium
CCACTCGTTCCTGAACTTGACCACAGAGCCGTGAATGGTCCCGGAATTTCCCGGATACTCGTCGATATAGACCCCAAGGTCGGTGTAGGGGCCAAGAGGACTGTCAGCCACCGCGTGGCACATACGCTGCGGCCACTTTTCATTATCCAGAGCCGGATAGGTCAGATAGTAACGACCGTCATGCTTGTGAAGGAATGGCCCCTCGTAACCGCCAACCTGTTCACTGATGTTGCGAACCGTCTCGGTCTTTATGCTGCGCAAGTCCGCGTTCAGCTCGCCCAGCAGGATCGAACCCTTGGCGCCCCAAATCAGGTACGGCTTGCCATCATCATCGATGAAAAGCGAAGGATCCTGCCCCCACTCCACGCCCTTGATTGGACCAAGGTCGCTGAACGGCCCCTCGGGTCGCTCTGAAACCGCAAGTCCAGTTTGGAAAGTGCTGCTCTCGCGGTCAAAGGCGCAGAAGGTGAGATAGTACTTGCCCTGGTAAAAGTTGCAGTCGATAGCCCACATGTGGCTGATGGCCCACTCAACCTGGTCTAGGTGAAGCACCCTTCCATGATCTACCCAGTTGACTAGGTCATCGGTGGAGACCACGTGATAGCACTGCATGCTGTCGTAGCTGTTGGTGTAAGGCTCGTCGTAACTTACATAGAGGTACAACCGGTCGTTGAAAACGTGCGCGGAAGGATCCGCCGCAAAAATCAGATTGTTAATCAGGCTAGACAAGCCGGACTCCTATCGGTGAAGCAGTTTTGGATTGGCGCGGACATAAAGCGGCAGCGAGTCGAAGTCGTGGCGCTCGGTGACCCAACGCCCTCCGACGATTACCTCACCGGTGAAGTAGTTAGTCCAGTCTCCGGCTGGCAGGTAGAACTCCACGGTTCCCTCGGCGCTGAAAACTGGTGCAACTAAAAGATCGGGGCCAAACATGTACTGCTGGTCCAGGTACCAGCAGGTGCGGTCCTCTGGGAACTCCAGCAACATAGCCCGCATCATCGGGGTACCGTTCTCGTGCGCCTGCTTGGCCGTTGCCATCAGGTAGGGCATTAGCTCCAGCTTTAGCTTGGCGAACCGCCGCGTCACAGCCACGGCTTCCTCGTCGAATGCCCATGGGACACGAACCGATTCGTTACCGTGCAGGCGGCTGTGGGAACTGAGCAAGCCAAAAGCCACCCAGCGCTTGAACACAGCCGGGTCTGGCGATCCCTCGAAGCCACCGATGTCGTGGCTCCAGTATCCGAAACCGCTGAGACCCAGGCTCAGTCCGCCGCGAAGGCTCTCCGCCATTGACTCGAAACTCGAAGTGTTGTCGCCACCCCAATGGACCGGCATGGTCTGCCCGCCCACGGTTGCCGAACGCGCAAACACCACCGCCTGATCTCCCTTTTGCTCTTGCAGGAGCTCCCAGACGGCCTGGTTATAGAGCTGGGTGTATAGATTGTGCATCTGCTCGGGATCGGAACCATCGTGGTAAACCACGTCTAGTGGAATGCGCTCGCCGAAGTCGGTCTTGAAGCAGTCGACACCCATTTGCAGAAGCGGGCGGAGCTTGGACTGGAACCAAGCCTTAGCCGCGGGGTTTGTGAAGTCAACGATGGCATTTCCGGCCTGCCAGAGGTCCCACTGCCAGACGCTTCCGGCGGTGCCACCCGGGCCGTCGTTGCGACGCAGGAGGTAGCCGAGGTCGCGTGCCTCCGCAAACAGCGGCGAGGCCTGCCCAATGTAGGGATTGATCCAGAGTGAAATGTGCAGACCATCGGCCTTCAACCGGCGGAGCATGGCCTCAGGTTCTGGGAAAGTGATCGGGTCCCATTCGAAGTCGCACCATTGGAACTCGCGCATCCAGAAGCAATCGAAGTGGAATACGCTCAGCGGGATGTCTCGGCGGGCCATTTCGTCGATAAAACTCTTGACGGTCTTCTCGTCATAGTCCGTGACAAATGAGGTGCTGAGCCATAGACCGAAGGTCCACTCCGGAAGTAGCGGTGGGCGGCCAGTTAGCGCGGTATACCTGCTGAGAATCTGTGCTGGAGTGGGCCCGTAAATCACCAGATACTCAAGGTCTTGAGTTTGCGCACTGAACTGCACTCGCTCCACGGCTTCGCTCGCAACTTCTAGCGATACGCGACCGGCGTGGTTGACGAATACTCCATAATCGTTGTTCGTCAGGTAGAAGGGAATGTTCTTGTAGGCCTGCTCGCTGCTGGTGCCGCCGTCCTCGTTCCAAATGTCGACGCTCTGGCCGTTCTTAATGAAAGCGGTGAAGCGCTCCCCTAGGCCATAAACGTTTTCACCCACACCGAGTGCCAACTGCGCCAAAAGGTAATGTTCGCCGGAGGGCCCAGTGACCATCGCCAAACTGCGCTGACGCTGATGAGTCAGGAGCTTGCCGTCACCCAGGAACTCAAGATTCCACTCTGTGCCGCTGTGAAGCCTTGCCGTCAGTGAGCCGGAAGTAAGCTCTACGCAACTCTCATGTTCGCTCGCGACGGCACCGGCGGGGCTCTCGGTGACCGGGAATTTGATGGCAGGCTTCCCGCCACTGTGGTGCTGGACTCTGACCCGGATTACATCTTTGGCTGGGGCATCAAGCTGAACATCGAGAGTCCCGATGTTGAGCGTTGCCCCTCGGTGGTTGATGACCTTTGGAGTCACCAGCGCCTTCACCGAGTCACCGTCAGGGCCTTTGATTACATTGGTGCGATAGGCCTGCGCGGCATACAGAACGTCAAAGCCCTCCCGCATGAGCCAGAAACCGTTTGTGAACTTCATTTCTGCCTAGGTTTGATGCGAGAGGGCTTTGCCCGTTTTGTTACTAGTTAGTTTCGCGCAATGCTGCCACCGCTGCGGCGGCGAGCAAGTGCATCGAGAGTTGCGGCAAGCAGCAGCACGCCACCGGTGATAAGGAAGTTAGCACCAGCTGGCATCTGCAGCAGACCAAGGCCGTTGTCGATCATGCTGATCACAATGGCACCGATGGCGGCGTGGGAAAGGCGTCCGCGGCCACCGAAAAGGCTCACGCCACCAACCACCGCAGCAGCAACACCGTTTAGCACGATGGTGCGACCCGACGATCCGTCGACGGAAGCGATACGACTTGCGTGGAAGACACCGGAAACCACAGCCAGCAGCGCACAGATGATGAACGCGTAGATGCGGATTCGGGCTACCTTGATACCGGCACGACGTGCGGCTTCAGGGTTTCCACCAACCGCATACAAGTGACGACCAAACTTGGTTCGGTCCAGCACCAGAGTCATAAACACCAGGATTGCAATCGAGATTGGGACCACGATTGGCACACCGGCGATCTTGATGACACCCTGGCTGCGGTTCTGATCCATGATCCAGACCGCTACTCCACCAATGACCAACACGGCGGCGGTCTTGATTAGGAGGATCGACATTGGGCGGTTCACCAGGCCAGACTTGGCGCGGCGCGAGCGGTCCCAGACTCCGAATAGGAATGAACCGGCGGCACAGAGAACAATCATGGCCCAGCCGGCCCACGACGGCATGTTGCTGTTCATGATCGCCAGGATCTCTGGGTTCTCTACGCGGTAGACGCCACCTTCACCCAGCAGCACCAGCTGCATGCCCTGGAAACCCAGGAAGAATGCCAGGGTTACCACGAACGACGGAACACCAATCTTGGCGACCATGAATCCGATGAACCAACCGACTACGGCACCGACAGCGAAGGCAGCGCCTAGAGCTGGAATCCAGCCCCAGCCGCCCTGCTTCACCAGCACGATGTAAACGGCCATGGCGACACCGGCGGTTACACCGGCAGCGAGGTCGATTTCGCCCAGCAGGATCACGAACACCAGCGCTGCCGAGAGCATGGTTAGCTCAGCGGCCTGAACAAACAGGTTGGTGATGTTCAGATCGGTGGCGAAGTACGGGCTCAGCGATGCGAAGATCAGAGCCAGGACGATGGTTGCACCGATGGCTGGAAGAGCACCCATTTCACCGCCGCGAAGGCGCAGGATGTAGGAACGGAACTGGTCCGAGAGGCTGCCCTCGTGACCACTAGCCAGCGAAGTTACTTGATTCGACATGATTAGTTGGCTCCTTCAACGGTCAGCGCGCTGGTGTCAGTCGACTTCAAACCGGTGATGTAGGCAACCACTTCGGCGTTGTCGGTTTGCTTAGTTTCCAGCTGGGCCACCAGACGACCCAGGTACAAGACTGCAATGTTGTCGGCGACCTTGAATACGTCACCGAGGTTGTGGCTAATGATGATTACTGCGACGCCGTTGTCCGCCAGGCGACGGACCAGGTTCAAAACCTGCTCGGTCTGGGCGACGCCCAGTGCCGCGGTTGGCTCGTCGAGAATGACGAGCTTTGCTTCGCGTAGCACGGAGCGCGCGATCGCAACGGTCTGACGCTGACCACCGGAGAGCGAAGACACCTTCTGGCGAACCGACTTCACGGTGCGCACCGAGAGCGACTGCAGCGCCTTAGTGGCCTGCAACTCCATCTCGGACTCGTGCAGGGTTCCGTTGAGCAGTTCTTCGTGACCGAGGAACATGTTCTGAACAATGTCCAGGTTTTCGCAAAGTGCGAGGTCCTGGTAAACCACCTCGATACCGAGGTC
Source organism: Actinomycetota bacterium (assembly GCA_041180345.1). Lineage (GTDB taxonomy): Bacteria > Actinomycetota > Actinomycetes > Actinomycetales > Microbacteriaceae > Rhodoluna. Next base: position 4,604 of record JBEGRP010000065.1, read on the forward strand.
AGAGGCATCCAACGGGTTGTGAATCTTCACTTCCTGGCCGTTGAACTTGATGGTTCCCTCATCGTAAGGCTGAACGCCCGAGAGGCCCTTCACCATGGTGGACTTGCCGGCACCGTTGTCACCAACGAGGGCGGTTACTTTTCCGGCGAAAACCTTGAGGTCAATTCCCTTAAGGACGTCTACCGGACCGAAGCTTTTCTTGATGCCGGAGAGTTCTACTACTGGAGTGTCCACTAGCTGCTCTTTTCTTGTGTTGCGGATTGGAATCTAAAAGTTAGAAGCCCTGCGCCTGCTTCCAGGCGCAGGGCTCCCATCGTCAGTTATTACTTGACGCCGTACTTCTTACATGCAGCAGCAACTGCAGCGGTGCAGACGTCAGCGACCTTTGCGTCACCAGCAGCTACAACAGTCTTGACGGTTGCAGCCTTGATGAGGATTGGGGTCGAAGCCAGGAATGGAGTTCCATCTGCCAGCTTCTTGCTAACGGTGACCTTCTGGCCCTTCAGGATCTTGATGGCCAGGTCGCTAGCGACCTTTGCCTCAACCTTGAATGGCTTGTAGACGGTAGCGGTCTGCTTGCCCAGCAGAACGTTCTGCAGACCAGCAACCGATGCGTCCTGACCAGAGATAACAGCCTTCTGCTTGTTCTTGTCCAGGATGGCGATGATCGATGCAGCGTTGTTGTCGTTTGGAGCCAGAACAGCGTCGATCTTGCCCTTCAGAGCGGTGTATGCCTGCTCGAACTCGGTTCCAGCAGTTGGACCGTCCCAGGTGCCCTTCATGGTGAAGGCAGCCTTAGCGCCAGCCTTCTTCAGCACTGCGAGAGCGCCGTCGAGGAACATCTTGGCGTTACCGTCAGCTGGGTCACCCGAACCGTAAACGATGCTTGCGGTCTTGACGTTCTTGCCAGCAGCCTTCAGGCCGTCAACGACGGTCTGACCCTGCAGTGCACCAACGGTGGTGTTGTCGAACGATACGTAGTAGCTTGCACCGGCGATTGGACGGTCGTAAGCGATTACTGGGATGCCCTGAGCCTTGGCCTTGGTGGCAACCGAGGCGCCAGCGCCCTGGTAGTCAACCAGAATCATGACACCACAGCCCTTAGCCAGCTGTGCGTCAGCGATGGTTGCAAACTTTGCAGTGTCCTTCTGAGCGTTCTGGATGTCGGTCTCGAAACCGGCAGC
>JBEGRP010000066.1:0-9275 GCA_041180345.1 Actinomycetota bacterium
CTGCTAGTGGCTTCCTTGGTCTGGTCCCAGTAGGCAGGGCTGGTGGTTTTGGCGGCCAGGGTGGCGGCCTTGTAGGTCTGGAACTTAGCGGCGTGGCCACCGGCGCGAGCCACCTGGTCGATCATTTCCTTGGCGCGGTCCAGCGAACCCTCGTGGTTCACGCCGATCTCGGCAATCACATAGGGATTCAGGTAGTCGTAGGTCTTGCCATTCAGCTGGAAGTTGATCATCTCTGCCTCGTCTCGCCACACTTTAGGTGACCGTTAGTTCGTCGCGTAGTACTTGCCCGGATCCGACGCCGGTTTTGCCTGGGCCAGGTACTTCGGCAACTCTTCAAGATTACTAATCAGGGTCAGGTCACCACTGGCAATAGCCGGCAACACGTTCTCGTAACCGCTCAGTGGCAGCACCAGAACCTTGCATCCCAGGGCCAGCCCCTCGAAGAGGGTGGTGCTGAAAGCACCAATCAGGTACTCGCTCTGACTAACCAGATCCAAGAAGATTGGATCGCGGTGGCTGAGCGAGAAGTTGGCCGGTAGTGCACCCTCGGTGGCGGCCAGAGTCTGCCCGATCGCCTCGTAGTCGGCCAGCGACTCGTTGGGGTGCAGTCTATATTTGACTTTGTGGTCAGTCAGTTGTCTGGCCACCGATACCGCCGCCTTGAACAGATCACCACCGATGGCACCCTGGCTGGTGAAGAGCACCTGCTTGGCGACAATGCGGTTTTCGGCGAGCGCCTTGGCTCGATACTCCGCGAAGGGAAGTGTAGGTCCGGTGATGACGGCGCTGGTCCCGGCCGGCAGAGTTACACCGCTCTGGGCGCTGCCCCAGTAGCCACCCCAGACCGCGATCCGATCGGCAACGCTGTCCACCTTTTGAGGGCTCTTGAACAACCCGGCCAAGCCTCCGACAAGTGGGTAGCTGTAGGCCGGATGGAACTTGCTGATGAAGCCGTGCTGAATCTCGGTCACGGTAAGCCCAGCGCGCTTGGCGGCCAGGACCAAGGATGGCTCGCTGTAAGCGTTAACGATGTAGAGCTCTTTTGCGCCCAGGTCTTTGAAGAGCTCACCGAACCCGAGCTGGTCAATCAGCGTTCTGCGAACCAGATACTTGGGGTACTTCTCGAACTTCTCCAACTTGATGCCGAAGCCAGCCTCGAAAGCCTGGACGATCTGGGTCCAGCGGTTTTCGGCGTTCTCGCGGCTGGTGATGCGAAGGTTCTTGTTTACCTGCTCGGTGAAGCGCTCGGTGAAGGTCTCACGAAGTCGGCCAAGATCTAGCAGCGTTGGATCCGAGGCGTGCGCGTCGGCGTCAAAGTCGAAGTCGATTACTCGGTAGGTCTTACCCTCGCGCTGCAGTCGCTGGATGATTGCGTCCGAGTAAGGCTCACCACCGGCGACCCTGCGTCGGAACGGGATGACGATTGCGTCTACTTTGGCAAGTGAACGCAAATCTGGCAGTGCCGGCAAACCTTCGGGAAGCTCTGGCTTACTGAAGTTTGGGTGCGGGTTCTCGAACAGGCCGATCTCCTGAGCAACCGCATAGAAAATCCTGGTGCGCAGCAGCGGATAGAGCTGCACACCGCTGAAGCGTGCGGAGACCGCCTTGGCGCGTTTCTCTACCTCGGTGAACTTATCCCAGAACTGAACGAAATCCATTAGTCGATCATGCCTTTCACAACCTGGTTGTAGCCGGCACCAATGACGTTGATGTCGAAACGCTTCACACTCTGAGCAATACCGACGGCAAGTCGCTGTCGCAGGTCGGCATCACCGAGCACCAATTCCAGAGCATCCGCCAGTGCGGCCGCATCCCGCTGTGGAACCAGCAATCCGCTCTCGTCATCCACGATGACCTCGTCGATGCCAGGAAGTCGACTGGCGATCACGCAGATCTGGCCAGCACCGCCCTCAAGCAAGGTCACCGGTAGGCCCTCCTGGTCGCCATTAGCCGCGGTGACGCTCGGAATCAGCATCACCTCACTCTCGGCAATCGCCTGATGCACTTCGGCCCGGCCGCGCTGCCCACGGAACTCCACGTTCAGGCCGGCAGCCTTGGCCTCCAACTCGGTGCGAATCGGACCATCACCGATGACCACCACCTTGCCCAGAGCCAGACCGCGATGCTGCAGCAGTCGCAGTGCATCAAAGAGGTACTCGATTCCCTTTTTCTCCACCAGACGCCCGACGACCAGCATCTGACCGGCAATCTTGGCGGTGTTGGCGGCAAGCTCACCAACCGAGCGAGTGTCCACTCCCATTGGCAGCAGCGAAATCTTGTCGGCCGGTTGACCCCACTCCACCAGCGTGGCCTTCATCTGTGAGTTGACCGTGGTAATCGCCTTCGCGCGGCCAAAGACCCAGCGTTTTAGCGTCAAAATCGGACCGGCGTTGAGCGCATAGATGTCTCCGCCGTGAGTGGTCACCAGCAGCGGCACCGAGGGGGCGGCCAGCGTTGCCAGGATGCCCTGCGGGATGACCCAGTGCGCGTGGATTGCTGCGGGACTGAGTTCTTTCACCAGGCGGCGCGTGCCCCAAAAAAGCCCGTGAGCCAAGAACGGCACCTGCAGGAGGCGGCTCTTTTTCGCCTTCAGGTTGTCCAGGATTGCTCCGTGCGCCAGATCTTCCCAGCGCTTGAAGAAGTAGCGGTAGCGAACCACTGCCACCGAGGTCGAGCCGTCGGGTGATGGGATGTTTTCGGTGGGGGCTGCACCCGGGGTCATCGGGGTCAATACCGTGACTTCGAAATCCTTGGCCTGCTGCCAGGCGAGGTCCAGCACAAAGGCTGGCGTGCCATCGCCGGGGGTGCCCGGAAAGGTGGAGGCGAGCACCAGCAACTTTGGCTTCATAGGGTAATTTTAGGAGCGAACCCCATTGGAAGGCGGCGGCTTGCGAGTTCTTATTTTGAACAGCGATTCCCCAAAGAATCGTGGCGACCGAGCCATCCTCGCTGGAAACATCGAACTGGTCCGCCAGGTCTATCCCCAGGCCCACATTTGGAGCCTTTCGCAGTACCAGGATCGCGACCAGGAATGGTTTGGAATCAACTTCCACCCGATGTCGCCATACTCGGTGAAGCCCAGTGATTTCATCGCACTGTTGCAGCATGCCAAGGCCGCGGATCTGATTCTCTGGGGTGGCGGCGAGATCCTGAAGGACTACACCAACAAGCTGAGTCTGTTTTACTGGGCCATCAAGCTCTGGGCGGTTTCGCTGGTCAATCCAAACGTCGTCGGTGCCTTCCAGGGCATCGGTCCAACAAGTGCCAACATCAGCAAGCGTGTGATTGCGTTTACGGTCAGCCGCTGCCGTGCCTTCTTGGTGCGTGACGCCGAGTCCAAGGCGAAGCTGGAAAACTGGGGCGTAAAGATACCGGTCATCGCATCGTTCGATCCAGCGGTTTTCGACACCGCGAAGCCGATGACCACCGAAATCTGGAATCGCTTCGTCGAAGCCCAGGAAGTCGAACCGCACTTCCTGCACAACTTCGCGGGCTTCGGGCTGCGCCGCTGGTTCCACTACAGTCACAGCGGTTGGTTGCCCGCTAAGTTCCGTTTCTGGGCTCGCAAGGATGCCGGCAACACCCCCGAGCTGGACACATATCTGAACCACCTGGCCGCTCTGGCAGACCGCGTGGTGGAGCAGCAGGACGTGAACCTCATCTTTTTCCCGATGCACGTCGGTGGCGGCGAGGACGACCCCGAGTTTGCTCGTCAGGTGGTGGCTCGAATGAACCACGGCGATCGCACCTGCGTGATCGCGGGCGATGACATCAGCCCAGATGACTACCTTGCGCTGATCGGCCACGCCAAGTTCTTCGTCGCCAGCCGCTTGCACAGCGCGATCTTGGCGACAGTCGCCAATGTGCCGGCGATCTGCCTCTACTACGTGGACAAAGGCCGCCTGTTCTTCGAGCAGGTTGGTCTGCAGCGTTTCAGCCGCGACATCAAGGTGATGCAGCAGCCGGGAATCGTCGATGAACTTGCCGGCCTGGTAGCCCAGTTGGTCACCGAGGGCGAGGCCGTCAAAGCCCAACAGCTTGCTGCGCTGGAATCGATGCGCGGTCAGATTCGCGATGACTTCGTCGCTGGTATTGCTGCCGCCAAGCTAAAGAATTTGGACGTCGAAGGGCACGAGCACCAGCTACAAGCCGAGCGCGACGAGAAACGCCACCGCAAGGCAGAGCGCGATGCCGCCGAGCGAGCCGCCGAGCGCGAGGCCGGAAACTGACCTTGAAGAAGACTCTGCTGAAGCTGATCCCATGGGCGTTCTACGCCCTGGTCGCAGTCTTCGCATTCTTCTATCTCAAGTCATTGAACTGGCAGGCCCTGTCCTCGGTGCAGATCAATTGGTGGTGGTTGCTGGCCGCAACGGCAGCCTCAATCGCGGTTCGATACTGGTTTGCGGCGATTTGGATGTTCCTGCTGCGCGGCCTCAAGGCCAACCTTTCGGGCCAGGAGCGCGAGCTTTTCCTGGTCTACGCGAAGAGCTGGCTGGGTCGGTACATTCCTGGTGGCGCCACCTGGATCCTGGGCAAGATTTACTTCGCCACAAAGCTGGGCATCAGCAAGGCCAAGCTGGGCATCAGCAGCTTCCTGGAAGGTGCGCTGCAAATCATCGTGGTGCTGATTTCGGCGGCCGGAATGCTGGCGGTCGACCCGCACGTTCAGAAGCTGGGCCGCGGCTGGGTCTGGGCGCTTTTGGCCGCTGCAGTGGTTGGCCTAATCGTCGTTTACCCAGCGGTATTCAATCGCGTAATTCAGTTTGGCTACGGCAAGATTCGTAAGCAGCAACTGGACACCGAGCACCTTCCGGACAATGCAACCATCGGCAAGGGCATCCTGGCCTTTTTGGTTTCCAGCGTTCTGTCCGGTCTCTCGTTCTATTTCGTTGCGGCGGCGGTGGACCCGACACTGGATCTCTCCTCGGTGCTTTTCATCATCGGCGCTAGCAACCTGGCCAGCGCACTGAGCATGCTGGCGGTGTTCGCGCCAGCCGGTCTTGGCGTCCGCGAAGGCGTTCAGCTGGCGATGCTGCTGCTGGTGATGAGTCCCGAGCAGGCGCTGGTTGCCACGGTACTGATGCGCCTGTGGAGCATCGTGATGGATGCACTTTTCGTAGCCGTGGCCTGGGTGGCGCGGCGGGTAGGCTAGTTTCATGACTTACGGGGATGTAAACGCTCGCTTCAAGGTGAACAAGGCCGTTATTCCGGTGGCCGGTCTGGGAACGCGTTTCCTGCCCGCGACCAAGGCCATGCCCAAGGAAATGCTTCCAATTGTGGACAAGCCGGTCATCCAGTTCGTTGTCGAGGAGGCGGTCAGCGCCGGCCTCAGCGACATCCTGATGATCACTGGCCGCAACAAGAACACGCTCGAGAACCACTTCGACCGCGTTGCCGAGCTGGAATACACTCTGGAAACCAAGGGTGACACCAAGAAGTTGGAGCAGGTTCAGGCCTCCAGCCAGCTGGCCGACATCCACTACACCCGCCAGGGCGACCCTCGCGGACTCGGCCACGCCGTGCACCGCGCTCAGAGCCACGTCGCCGAGCACTCCTTCGCCGTGCTGCTGGGTGACGACGTCATCGACTCCCGCGACTCGGTGCTGCCGAAGATGATTTCCGAGCATGAGGCCGACGGCTCGAACGTGATCGCGCTGATGGAAGTCGACCCGTCGATGATCCACATGTACGGCTGTGCCTCGGTGGAGGCCACCGACGACCCGGACGTGGTTCGCGTCACCGGCCTGGTGGAAAAGCCTGGCCGTCATCGGCCGCTACGTGCTTCGCGCCGAGATGTTCGACATCCTGGAGAACACCGCCCCGGGTCGAGGTGGCGAGATTCAGCTGACCGACGCCCTGCAGTCCGCGGTGGCGGATCCGAGCATCGCCGGCGGCGTAAAGGGTGTCATCTTCCGTGGCCGTCGCTACGACACCGGAGACAAGCTGGACTTCATCAAGGCCACCCTGCGCATCGCGGTTGACCGCGGTGACATCGGTGCCGACCTGCGCGACTTCCTCAAAGAGTTCACCGCGACGCTCTAGGGTTTAGGGCTAATTGCCCCCGCGCTTGCAGCGTTCCGAGCAGTACTTCACCTGATCCCAGTTCTTCACCCAGGCCTTGCGCCAGACCATCGGACGCCCGCAACGCTGGCAGTCTTTCTGGGGCAGGTGTTCTTTCTTTACTCCACGCACATTAGGGTGAAACAGTGTCCATCAAAGTTGTGTTCCTAACCTTCTATTACGAAGCCTGGGACGCCCTCGACGAGGTCTGGCGACTCATGTCCGCCGATCCGCGCTTTGAGACGACCGTGATCTCGATCCCCCGTCACTTCACCGGCGACGAGGGTTTCGGTGATGAAGACAAGGTTCACCAATTCCTCACCGAGCAGGGTGTACCTCACCTGCGATTCGACTTCGATGACTATTCCGAGGGAAATCGCCGACTTCGCGAGCTGGCTCCCGACTTTGTTTTCGTCAACTATCCCTGGCGTCGCAACTACCCGGCCGGCTACCGGCCGGAGCAACTGGCGGAGTTCACGAAGGTGGCCTACATCCCCTACTACTCGCTGCCGCTAGTGAACGAACCCGGCGATGTGGGAGTTGCGGGTCACCTCTTCGAACAGCGCACCCACCAGCTGGCATCGTTGGTGTTCACCTTGGATGCGGCCGACCTTGACGCCTACGCCACCACCGAGCGTGGCAGCGCCTATGTCCACCTGACCGGCTCCCCCAAGATCGATCACCTGCTGAAACTGGCGGCGGCCGGCGCAGCCGAGTGGCCGATTCCGGCAGGCACTTCGGGGCCAAACTCGGTGCCTGCTGGTCGACGTTTCCGCGTGGTCTGGGCACCGCATCACAGTTACGACAACAGCTGGTTGAACTTTGGCCTCTTCGCTCAGATGCACCAGCAGATGTTGCGTTTGGCCGCTAGTCATCGCGATATCGACTTCGTGATGCGGCCACACCCCTTCCTGTTTGGCACCCTGGTTGACCGTGGGGTTATGACTCAGCAGCAACTGGATGACTGGATCGAAGACTGGACCGACCTGGGCAACACCGCAATCCACACCGACGGCGAATACGCCAGCCTCTTCAAGGCCACCGACCTTTTGGTGACGGATGGAATCTCGTTCCTCGGTGAATACCCACTGGTGACCGGCCGTCCCACGGTTTTCCTGGAGAAGGCCGACCACTGGCAGTTCTCACCCCTGGGTGAAATCGCGGCCGCCGCTAACATCAGGCTCACCGACTTCGGGTCGTTCGAAACCCTGCTTGATGAAATTCGCACCGAGGGCCTGCCGGATTACTCCGAGCCGATTGCCGAACTCCGTGCCGCAGCAAGCCCATATCCCGGCAAGGCCGCTAGCCGAATCGTGGAGATTGTCGCCGCCGATTACGCCGCGGGGACACCGCTGGTTGACATCGCCGCGGTTAAGACTTTGGCTTGGGAGTTCCGCTCGGGGCGGGAACCGCAGCCGGAGTAACAGTCACCTTGCCGACGTCGCTTGGTACCAGCTCGAACCAGGTGTTGCCCGGCAGCAGTTGGACGTTTGACCCGTCGCGGTCGGTCAGCTGAACGTAGCTGGTCTGCGAAGTTTTGGTCCAGGTAACATCCAAAGCCTTGCCGCCGCTAAAGACCATTCCCTTGCCGGTTCCCTCCAGCAGGGTCTTTGGGACGTAGCCGTACTTGGGGTCGCGGTAGGAGCGATCCACAGCCACCCGAAGGACGACCACGTTGACTGCGCTGATCTGCTTGCCGTCCGCGGAATCGGTCAATGCCTTGCCATCCTGAGTGCGCACCCACCTAGTCTTCTTCCAGTCCCAGGTGGCGGTAGCCGCAGGGAATTGCGCCTTGACCTCGCTCACCGGCTGGCCTGCCGTTGGTGCCGATACCACCGAGGCATCGGTGCTATCGCTCACAAAACTCAGGAACGGCTTTGGTGGCGCTAGTTCGGGATGGGCTGCCTGCAGCGCCTGCGCCTTCACGAAGAGATTGTGCGGGGCCACGCGGTTGCTGACTCGCTCCATCGTTCCCTTGCCGGCCTCACTGGTCTCGTCGGCGTTATACAGCCCGGTCGCCTTCATGGCCGCTACGAACGGTCGCTGTCCACCGGAGTAGGCGATGATTCCACCGAAGGCGGTGGCCAGGTCTGGATCCATGGGGCGCACCGAGCGCAGCGGGCCGAACTCGGTGGGCTGGTTGGAATGCCAGATTGCGAGGAATCGGGTCAGGCCGCCCTCAACCATTTCATCGATGACGATGTCGGTGCTGTTCAGCCCCTGTTGCGGCCTGGCTTCCGGCGAGTTGTCGATCTTGCCCATGACTACCGGACCGGCCAAGAACTTGCTGTCCGCTGGAAACACCAGACCGGTCAGTGGAGCTATTTGGGTGCTGGGAGCACTTGCGCTGGGAGTGGCGTCGTTACCGCCAGAGCCGATACCCAGTGGGCTACCCGCGGTTGCGCAGCCGCCAACCGAGGCCAGGGAAATAAGGGCAAACAGGGATTTGGTGATGCGGGTGCTGCTAAACATGCCTCAACGCTAGACCCCGAGTTAGGTGGGCGGGTCGGTGACACGCTCGCTAATTGCCGATTAGCAGGGAAGCAACTAGCCAGAGGTTGAGCAGGGTTAGCAGGCTGGCCAGAAAGTAGCCCAACACCGTCACCTGGGTCGAGCTGAGGTGCTCGCCCATGACCTGCTTGCTGGCAGTCAGCTTGACCAGCGGGAACAGCGCAAACGGCAGGCCGAAGCTGAGTACGACCTGGCTGAAAATGATGGCGTCGGTCACGTTGGAGGTGAACGCGATAATCAACAGCGCTGGAACCAGTGCCAGCGCCCAACGGACAACTGCCGGGATGTGGAGTCGCAGCAGACCTGCAGAGATCTCGCCCGCGGCAAAGTTGCCAACCGCACTGGAGGCGAGGCCACTGCCAAATAGCGCAATCACAAAGATCAAGCCGATTCCGGCACCGAGGTGGGAATCCAGTAGGGCTGCTGCATTCTGCATTGTGGTGGCTGGGTCATCGGCGAAGTTGGCGGCACTGAAGACCATGACGGCCAGGTTACCCAGACCAGCCAGGACCATGGCCAGCGCCACATCGGTCCGCAGTCCGCGCAGGCGAGCGCTCATGCTCTGCTCGGTGGCGTTGTCGCGACTGAGCGAGGAGTGCGCGTAGATGGCGTGCGGCATGATGGTGGCACCGATGATTGAGGTTGCCAGCAGTAAAGATCCGGTGTCGGTGAAGCGCGGAATCATCCCCGTGGCCAGACCGCCC
>JBEGRP010000067.1:0-5447 GCA_041180345.1 Actinomycetota bacterium
GAACCAGCACAGCTAAAAACAAAGACTTCCTAATCGCGCACCTCACGCGCGAACTGCACCTCGATGTCCCGCCTCCGATTCGCTACTTCAGTTGGCTCAAGGGAGTGTTAGGCGTTTTCACAGGAAACCCAGACCTGGGCAAGACCCGAGACGGTCTCTATGTAGTCAATGAGATTTCCGCCGCAATTCCGGTAACCATCCGTTTGGTGCTGGGCGCCACCGTCCTCGCAATCGTTCTGGGCATCACCGTTGGTGTGATTACCGCAATCCGTCAGTACAGTCGCCTCGACTACACCATGACTTTCATCTCGTTCCTCATGTTCTCGCTTCCAGTTTTCTGGGTGGCGGTGTTGCTGAAGCAGTACATGGCAATCGAGTTCAACAACTTCCTGGGATCCGGTCAGATAACGCCGCCTTGGATATTGGGAACGGCGTTAATAGTCGGTCTGATAGTGGCGGGTATTGTTTCCGGCGACCGCAAGCGAGTCTGGATCATCTTCGGCAGTTCGGCCGCACTCACTGCGGTATTGATGCTGCTGATCAATGCCTCCAACTGGATCATTACCCCTGGTCTGGGAATCGTGGGCGTGGGCCTAATCTCGGCTGCCATCTCGGTCGGGTTGACCTCGCTCATCGTTGGATTCGAAAACAAGCGAGTTCTGTACGCCAGTTTGACCGTGGCCGCAGCAGTGATCATCGGCTATTACCCGGTGAATGCAATGTGGCACATGAAAGGCCTCAATGCCGGCATCATGCTTCTGCCGCTCCTCGGATTGGCAGCAGTCGCAGTAATCGCTGCTTACGCATTCACCAAGGTTGACCGTGGCCCTGCCATCCGCACTACGGTGATTTCTGCGGTCTTTGCGTTCCTGTTCTTGCTCATCGACAAGTTGATGCAGACCTGGGGAACCTACATCCAGACCGATGGCATCGACATGCGTCCGATTCCAACCATCGGTGAGATTAGCGTTCGCCTTAGCAGCCACAACTTCTGGATCCTTTTCATGGATTCACTGGTTCACGTTCTGCTGCCGACTATCGCCCTGACATTGATTTCCTTCGCCGGCTACGTGCGCTACTCGCGTGCCAGCCTGCTGGAGGTCATGAACATGGACTACATTCGCACCGCGCGGGCTAAAGGTCTGAGCGAGCGAACCGTGATCGTGCGTCACGCTCTTCGCAATGCGATGATTCCGCTGACCACGCTCATGGCTTTTGACTTCGCCGGTGTGCTTGGTGGAGCGATCATCACCGAGTCGGTCTTCGGATGGCACGGTATGGGAACTCTGTTCCGTGCTGCGATTAGCTCTCAGGACTTGAACCTCCTGATGGGCGTGTTCGCAATCACCTCATTCCTAGCCGTAATGGCAAACCTGGTGGCCGATCTTCTCTACTCGGCACTTGACCCACGAATTCGAGTTGGTAAGTAATCATGGCTAAGAAAAAAGTTGCTGTGGAAACCACCGCTGAGAGCAGTGAAAACGCTATCGCTCTGCACGAGACCGAGGGTCTCAGCCAGGGTCAGATTATTCGCAAGCGATTCCTGCGGCACAAGCCAGCGGTCGCATCGCTCATCGCGCTGATCTTTATCACGCTGTTTGTGTTTAGCGCGTCGGGTATTCACCTGGGCACCGAGAACCACCCCATCACCATTCCGGGCTGGTGGAAGTACACCATCACCGAGATTCCGGAGTCGAACTTCTGCGCAACCTCGGTGGGCTGCCCGAGTGCCGACCACCCATTTGGTCAGGACCCAATCGGTCGCGACTACTTTGCACTGGTAATGCGTGGAGCAGAGCAGTCAATCATGGTGATGCTAATTGTTGGGCTGATCGGTGGATTCCTGGGCACCGTAATCGGCGCGGTTTCGGGTTACTTCCGCGGTTGGGTCGACGCAGTGCTGATGCGCTTCACCGACTTCATCATCACCATTCCATCGATCATCATCGGTGCGGTAATTGGTTTCAAGTTCGGAAACCTCGGTGTTGCGGCCCTAGCCGTTTATCTGGGTCTTTTCAGCTGGACCGGTCTTTCGCGACTGGTTCGTGGCGAGTTCTTGAGTCTGCGAGAACGTGAATTCGTTGATGCCGCTCGGGTAGCCGGTGCGTCAAACCTTCGCATCATCTTCAAGCACATCCTTCCCAACGCGATGGGTGTGATCATCGTGTCCGTCACGCTGATGCTGGCTGGTGCGATCTTGCTGGAAACCGCGCTATCCTACATCGGCTTCGGCGTTCAGGCTCCGGACGTATCGCTGGGCTCGTTGATCAGTGACTACCAGGATTCCTTCACAGTCAGCCCTTGGTTGTTCTACTGGCCGGGCGTGCTGATCATCAGCATTGCGCTGTGCGTCAACTTCATCGGTGATGGTCTGCGTGACGCTTTCGACCCACGTCAGCGTCGGCGAATCACTCGCCGTGACCTGATCAAGGCAACCTTCAAGAAGCCTTCCAACGAGGCATAGAGATAGTTAGAGACTGGATTAATAAATGACTATTTCGAACGAAGTTATTCTCAGCGTAGAAAACTACAACGTTGAGTTCTGGGTGGATGGTCAGTGGTATCCCGCTGCCGTCGACATGAACTATCAGGTGCGCGCCGGTCAGGTTCTGGCCATCGTGGGTGAGTCTGGATCGGGAAAGTCCTCGTCCTCTATGGGCCTGATGGGTCTACTCGCCTCGAACGCCCGCACCACCGGCTCGGTGAAGGTCAAAGGCACCGAGATGCTTGGCGCTAACAACGCGGTCTTGCGCAAGTTCCGCGGCAAAGAGGTTGCCTACATCTTCCAGGAGCCGATGACCGCTCTGAACCCGGTTTATACGGTTGGCTTCCAAATCGTAGAAACCATCCGCACTCACTTCAACGTGGGTCCGGCAGAGGCGCGCAAGCGTGCGATTGAGCTCTTGACTCTGGTGGAGATTCCTAATCCTGAGAAGTCGATCGACAAGTTCCCGCACCAGCTTTCCGGTGGTCAGCGCCAGCGCGCGATGATTGCTCAGGCACTGGCCTGTGACCCTGCGCTACTGGTGGCTGACGAACCGACTACCGCATTAGATGTAACGGTTCAGGCCGAAATCATCGAGTTGATGCGCAACCTCAAGGACAAGCTGAACTCGGCGGTTTTGCTAATCACTCACGACATGGGTGTTGTTGCCGATCTGGCCGATGACATCTTGGTTATGAAGGACGGGCTGACGGTCGAGAAGGGCACTGCGGACCAGATCTTCAACCGCCCTCAGCATCCGTACACCCAGCAGCTGCTCGCGGCGGTTCCAAAGCTCGGATTCGCTGCCTCGCGCACACTTGAGGTTGCCGAAAAGCCAGTCCCAGTTCTGAAGCTGGACAACGTGGTTGTCGAGTACCCGAAGCGTGGTCGCATCCCGGCCTTCACCGCGGTTAAGGACTTCAGCCTGGAGATCTACGCGGGTGAAATCGTAGGCCTGGTGGGAGAGTCCGGCTCTGGCAAGACAACGGTTGGCCGTGCCGCCATCGGACTGTTGCCGGTGAAGAGCGGATCTATTCAGGTGGTTGGACAGGAAATCGCGGGTGCTTCCCAGAAGCAGCTAAAGGGTATCCGCCGCAACACGGGAATTGTGTTCCAAGACCCCGCGTCTTCGCTGAACCCTCGCCTCCCTATCGGTGAATCGATTGGTGAGCCAATCTTCCTAGCCGGTGAGGCAAAGGGAGACGCGCTTAACAAGCGAGTGGAGGACCTACTGGCTTCGGTCGAGTTGCCGCGCAGCTATCGCAACCGCTATCCCCACGAGCTTTCGGGTGGTCAGCGTCAGCGTGTAGGCATTGCTCGCGCCTTGGCTCTCACCCCGGACTTGCTGATTGCAGATGAGCCAACCAGCGCTCTGGATGTCTCGGTGCAGGCCCGCTTCTTGGATCTGCTACTTGACCTGCAGGACAAGCTGAAGTTCGCCTGCCTTTTCATTAGCCACGACCTGGCCGTGGTCGACATCCTTTCGCACCGAATCGCAGTAATGCAGAACGGTGTTCTGGTGGAGCAGGGCATGCGTGACCAGATTCTGAAGAACCCTCAGCACGCCTATACTCAGCGTCTGATTTCGGCCGTGCCGGTGCCAGACCCTGCGCTGCAGAAGGCGAAGCGCGAGGCCGCCAGGGGCTAGGCACTAGGCCAAGTTACTCAGCAAACCCGAGTAACCTAATCACAGGCTTCCTGATTAGGTGCTCGGGTTTCTGGTTTTTGGAGTTTTGTGAAGAAATCACTCGGTTTTCTCTCGGTTGTAGCCGTTTTGGCAGCTTCGCTTGCCGGATGCGCTGCCACGTCTGGCCAACAGGCGCTGGTTCCGGGATCAAGCCTCACCATTGGGGAGTCCGGCCAATGCACCTCGGCCAACTCGGCAGTCTTGGCATCCCCCGGAACCACCAGGGCTTTGGATGACTTGGCCACTCTTACGCTTCCAGGTTTCTATTCACGTGATTCCAGTGGTGCACTGGTAGCAAACACCGAGTTTGGTTCGGTCAAGCAAATCACCTCTCAGGACTACAGCTATACCCTTACCGGGAAGGCGAAGTGGTCCGATGGGGTAGCAGTAAGCCCAGCCGACCTAGCCGTCAGCTGGTTGGCTGCGACCGATTCCACGCCACCAGCCGCTGATGGGACTCTGCAGGGGTTCGGAAGTTCGCTCAAACTCGGTTCGCTGGCGCTTGCTGACAAAATCAGTTTCACCAAGGACTCGGTTCGCCTGCACTTCTCGAAGCCGATAGCCGATTGGCAGACGACGCTCGGCCTCTCGGTGCCTGCGCACATCTTGGCAAAGCTCGCCTTGCCTTATGCGGGACTCAGCAACCAGGATGCGATCCAATCGGTCTTGGATTTAGCCGCCGGAGTTTCGAGCACCAATCGTTTGGCCATCGCGCACGCATTTTCGTCCGCTTTTTCTTCACCCGCCGACGGCACCCAGTTGCCGTCATCGTTGCTGCTAACTTCTGGCGCATACAAGGTGAAGAGCTTCGCCGCGGACAGGGTTGTGCTTGCCGCTAACCCCGGGTTCGAGGCGGGCCCTAAGGCATCCGTTGAGCGAGTGACGCTTAGTTGTTTCGCCAATGCCGATGAACTGGCAGCAGCCATCTCGGCCAAAAAGGTAGATTTGGCCAGTCCTACCGCCACAACGATGTCAAACCTGAGTCAGCTAGAAACCAAAGCCAAAGATGCTGGTTTCAGCACCAAAATCGGTGATTCAGGTCAGAACGAGGTAGTTCTTTTGAATTTCGCCGGTGGATCGGTCTTCGATCCGGCCGCAAGCTCGGCGAAGAAGGCCGCCGCAGCAATCCACGCCTTCCTTAAGTTCCTGCCGAGGTCCGGTATCTGGAGCCAACTAGCGGGGGACAAGAGCCTAAAGAAGTCCGACTCACTGGTGTTCGGCTCTGCCGACACCGAGTATCAGGCCGCGGTCAACCAGAATGGCAGCAGTGCCTAT
>JBEGRP010000068.1:0-5340 GCA_041180345.1 Actinomycetota bacterium
TCTTGCCGGAACCCTGACTCTTACCGGCGGCTGTGGTGGCATGGGAGGGGCTCAGCCACTGGCCGTGACTATGAACGAGGGCACCTGTCTCATCGTTGATATCGATGAGAGCCGCCTACGCCGTCGCCTAGAGACTCGCTATCTTGATGAGATTGCAGACAACCTGGACGATGCTATTGAACGTGCGGTGGCGGCCAAGCTAGCCCGCAAGGCCATCTCGATTGGCTTGGTCGGCAACGCCGCCACTGTCTTCGATGAGCTGCTCAAGCGAGATGTACCAATCGACATCGTGACCGATCAGACTTCAGCACACGACCCGCTTTATTACATCCCAGAGGGCGTTGATTTCGCCGATGCTCGCGAATACGCCAACCGAAACCCCAAGGAGTTCACCGAGCGGTCGCAGGCTTCAATGGCCAAGCAGGTTGCGGCGATGGTCGGATTCATCGATAAAGGTGCCGAAGTTTTCGACTATGGAAACTCGATTCGAGACGAGGCGCGCAAGGGTGGCTTCGCTGACGCATTCCGGTTCCCCGGCTTCATCCCTGCCTACATTCGTCCGCTCTTCTGCGAGGGTAAGGGACCCTTCCGCTGGGTGGCGCTGAGCGGTGACAAGAAGGACATCTACCGAACCGACAAGGCGGTTTTGGACCTGTTCCCGGAAAACGAGCACCTGCACCGCTGGATCAAGATGGCTCAGGAACGCGTCGAGTTCCAGGGACTACCAGCCCGCATCTGCTGGCTTGGCTATGGCGAACGCGATAAGGCCGGCGCAGCATTCAACGACCTAGTTGCTCGCGGAGAGGTCTCTGCGCCTATCGTCATCGGTCGCGACCACCTTGACTGCGGCTCGGTGGCTTCGCCTTACCGCGAGTCCGAGGCTATGAAGGATGGCTCGGATGCCATCGCCGACTGGCCACTGCTGAATGCCATGGTGAACATCGCCAGCGGTGCCTCTTGGGTTTCGCTGCATCACGGTGGCGGTGTCGGCATCGGTCGTTCGATGCACGCCGGTCAGGTCTCGGTGGCGGACGGTACCGCACTTGCCGCGGAGAAACTGCAGCGTGTTCTCACCAATGACCCGGGCATGGGCGTTATCCGCCACGTCGATGCAGGATACGATGAGGCAATCGACGTAGCCAAGCAAAAGCATGTTCACGTGCCGATGCTGGATGCGAACGGCCACTACACCGCCTAATCGCGGTAGGGGAGCGAATGACCTCACACCTCTTTACCAACATCTCGGAGTTGGTAACCAACAGCCCCGCACTCGGTGACGGGGCTCTTGGGATTATCGAGGACGCGGCCATCTTGGTCGTCGGCGAAGAGGTGGCTTGGGTTGGCTCTGCTGCAGCGGCACCAGCGGCGGACATCGCCACCGATCTCGGCGGAGCCGCCGTTGTGCCCGGTTTTGTGGATTCCCACGCACATCCGGTTTTCGCCGGTGACCGCGCCACCGAGTTCGCAGCTCGCATGGCTGGAGAGGCATACTCTGGTGGCGGAATCCGCACCACGGTGGCTGCGACCAGGGCAGCCAGCGATGAAGCGCTAGAGGCCAACCTGATGCGACTCAAGCGCGAGTTTCATGGCTCCGGCATAACAACTTTTGAAGCCAAGAGTGGCTACGGGTTGACGGTTGTCGACGAGGTCAGAGCGCTTGAAATAGCGGCGCGTCACACCGCTGAAGTTACCTACCTCGGTGCCCATGTGGTGCCTTCGGATTTTGCTGATCGCCCCGACGAATACGTCGCGCTGGTTTCCGGGCCGATGCTTGAGCAAGCCGCCAAGCACGCCAAGTGGATAGACGTATTTTGTGATCGCGGCGCATTTGACGTCGGGCAAGCGCGGCAGATACTCGAGTCGGGCATCGCCAAGGGCCTCATGCCGCGGATTCACGCCAATCAGCTCCAGCGGACCGAAGCTGTGCAACTTGCCGTCGAGCTAGATTGCGCCAGTGCTGACCACTGCACCCATCTTTCCGAATCGGATATCGAGGCTTTGGGCTCGTCAAACACGGTGGCAACGCTGCTGCCGGGGGCGGAGTTCTCAACGCGCTCGAGTTACCCAGACGCGCGACGGCTGTTGGAGGCAGGGGCCACCGTCGCAATCGCGACCGACTGCAACCCGGGATCCAGTTACACGACTTCCATGGCTTTTTGCCTCGCCCTCGCGGTTCGCGAGATGCATCTCACCCCAGCCGAAGCACTCTGGTCAGCAACTGCCGGTGGTGCGGCTGCGCTGCGGCGAACCGACATCGGCCACCTCGGCGTTGGCGCCCAGGCCGACTTCAACGTTCTGGCAGCTCCCAGCTATGTTCACCTGGCATATCGCCCGGGTGTCCAAATCATCCAAAACACAGTAATCAAAGGCACTCCACTATGACTCAGACCGTAACCCTAAACACTCGAGGCGTAACCGCTGCTGATGTGGTCGCGGTGGCGAGGCACGGCGCCAAAGTTGAAATTTCCGGCGAGGCGATAGCTGCCATGGCAAAGACTCGCGCCCACATCGAGGCGTTGGCCAAGGCCGAAACCCCGGTTTACGGCATTTCTACCGGCTTCGGTGCGCTGGCAAACCGCCACATCGCGGTAGCAGATCGCGTTCAGTTGCAGAAGTCACTGATTCGTTCCCATGCCGCCGGAATCGGGCCGGCGGTCGAGACCGAGGTTGTTCGCGCTCTGATGTTCTTGCGCCTCAAGACGCTCTGCAGTGGCCGAACCGGAGTGCGGCCCGAGGTGGCCCAGGCTTTTGCGGCTGTCTTGAATGCCGGCATCACCCCACTGGTGCATGAGTTTGGCTCCCTTGGCTGCTCCGGCGACCTAGCGCCACTGGCTCACTGCGCACTGGTTCTGATGGGCGAGGGTCAGGCCTACGACACCCGCGGGAACCTGGTTTCCGGTGAGCAGGCTCTGGCAGAGGCTGGGATCCAACCGGTCGAATTCCGCGAGAAAGAGGGCTTAGCGCTCATAAACGGCACTGACGGCATGCTGGGAATGTTGGTTCTGGCGATCGAGGATCTAAACAAACTCACCGACCAGGTCGATTTGGTGGCTGCCATGAGCGTGGAGAGCCAGCTCGGAACCGATCGAGTGTTCCGGCCAGAGTTACATGAGCCACTGCGTCCACACCCAGGGCAGGCCAAGTCCGCGGCAAACATGTTCGCCGCCCTGGCTGGGTCCCCAATGGTGGCATCCCACCGAGAGGGCGACAGCCGAGTCCAAGATGCCTACTCGCTGCGCTGTGCACCGCAGGTAACGGGAGGCTTGAGAGACACCATCAGTTGGGCAACCACGGTGGCAGAGCGCGAACTGGCCGCCGCAGTGGACAACCCCGTCGTTCTGGAGTCCGGAGAAGTCACTTCGAATGGTAACTTCCACGGTGCGCCGATCGCCTATGTTCTGGATTTCCTGGCCATCCCCGCAACTGATGTCGGTTCGATGAGTGAGCGACGCACTGACCGTGCCCTGGATAAGTTCCGCTCCCACGGGCTGAACCCGTTCTTGGCCGACGATGCCGGAGTTGATTCCGGCTTGATGATTGCCCAGTACACCCAGGCGGGTTTGGTTAGCGAGAATAAGCGCCTAGCGGCCCCGGCCAGTGTGGACAGCATCCCCTCCTCGGCGATGCAGGAAGACCACGTAAGCATGGGTTGGCACGCAGGCCGGAAGCTTCGCAAGGTGGTAGATAACCTGCGCCGGATAGTGGCAATCGAGTTGGTGACCGCTGCGCGCGCCATTGAGATGCGCAGCCCATTGGAACCGGCACCGGTCACCGGTGCGTTCCTAGCGAAGTTGCGTGCAGCCGGAGTGGCTGGCCCGGGCCCCGATCGTTTCCTGGCTCCGGAACTTGCAGCGGCGGAAGAGTTCCTACGCCTAGTCTGAAACTATGTCCCTGCTTGACAAGAATCTGATTGACCGATTTATCGGCAATCTTGCTTCAGCCAAGGGCTATTCGGTAAACACTCAGCGTGCCTACACCAGCGACCTCACCGAGTTACTGGCACACCTCAATCACTTGGGCAGGGGTCAAACCCAGGAGATTCAGTTGGATGACCTCAGAGATTGGCTGTATCGGGTTACCGAGGCTGGTGCCGCCAAGAGCACGGTTGCTCGCAAAAGCGCTGCAGTCAGGGCGTTCACAACTTGGCTTGAGCGGCAGCAACTTCACGAAGCTGATCTTGGGCTGAGACTTCGCACTCCGAAACTTGGCAGACCATTACCCAAGGTTATTTCCAGAGAGACGCTGGGCGAGGTGTTCGACAAACTGGCCGAGGGAGCAGCCACTGGAAGCCCCGAGCGATTGTTTGAACAAGTAGTGATTGAGCTGCTCTACGCGACTGGCATGCGAGTGAGTGAACTGGTCGGGCTAAATTTGGCAGACGTGGATTACTCTCGCAGGTTGCTGCTGGTTACCGGTAAGGGCAACAAGCAGCGGATGGTTCCATACGGGCAGCCGGCCGCGGATGCCCTCGAAGTTTGGCTTTCCAAGGGGCGCCCCGCCTACGTCACCGAGCACACCGACGATGCGGTGCTGATAGGCGCTCGCGGTAAGCGGGTAAACGTGCGCAGTGTTTATGGTTTGGTGGCCAAACTCTTGAGTGAGACTCCGGTGGGCGCGGTAGGCCCCCACACCTTTCGCCACACCGCGGCCACTCATCTCTTGGATGGCGGAGCAGACCTAAGAGCGGTTCAGGAGTTACTGGGACACTCGAGCCTGGGCACAACCCAGATTTACACGCACGTTAGCGTTGAGCGTCTCAAACAGGGTTACCAAGGGGCACACCCTAGGGCTTAGCCTGCCAGCACACTTGGCGCTAGTTGGCCCAGCAGCAGCTGGGGTGACAGGTAACCACTGGCATGGCGCACCGAGAAATGGACGCACAGCTGGGGTTCGCAGTGCGACCGGTAGCCGGCACCACACACGGATCCGATCACCTGTCCCGCTTCCACAGCCTGGCCTTTCCCATGGCTCGCGCAAACCGGTTCCAGAGACGCTCGATAAGGCCCCGATTGAACGGTAATCACTGGTTTAGTTGCCACCGAGCCGCTAAAACTCAGCGTTCCGTCGTTGGGGGAAAGAATCGCCGCGCCCTCGGTGGTGAGGTAATCAATGCCTCGGTGCCCCGGCCCCCATTGCGACTGCGGCGCTATGAAGGTCTTGACAAGGCGCTGCACCCCGGTGATTGGAACACTCCACAACGAACGACCGATGCGATAGTTGCCCGAAGCGTTGGCTGGATACAGCTGATGGGAAAGCATATTCACAAAAATCACAGCTGCCGCTAGGTAGAGAACTATTCGTTGGTCGCGATCATATTTTGGATTCATGTCTAAAGCATCG
>JBEGRP010000069.1:0-5309 GCA_041180345.1 Actinomycetota bacterium
AGCGGCTGGACCGCCTCGCGGAAGAGCGTGTGCCGGGGCGGGTCGGCCTCTAGTGGAAGCTGGCGGTAGGTGCGCACATCGCGATCGCCCAGCAGGTCACTGGAGTAGGTCTCAAAGTCTCGGGCGGCAGCGCGGACCGCGTCAAAGCCACGAATTTCCCGGTTCACTAAATCACCTCATCGTCCTTAGTGACTTCAGTCTTCCAGAAACCTGGGTGCCCTCAACCCTTGCGGAACCAACCAATCAGGCCAATAACCAGCAACACGAAGCCAGCGGTGCTCAGACCGGAGCCCAGGTAGGAGGCGATGAGCGTGAAGCCTTGGAACGCGTTATTGCCGATGACATTCAGCACCACCGAGCCAACAAGAAGACCGCCACCGATTTTGAGCTGCTTGGCTGCGAGTTTGCGATGTGCGGTGCGATCTTCCGTCGGCGACAATGAATCTGCGTCATCGGTGCCAAATTTCTCAACTGGCACCCGCTTCTTCAAGGCGAACGTAAGCACGATTCCGACGATGAAGCCCACGAACCCGATTGGCAGAGTGAAGAGCATGCCCCATATGTATGTTCCGCCGCTCTGGGAGTCGCCCTCGCTCCACATGTTGTGGCCGGGCGCGGTCGCCAGGAAGGCGAACACAATCGGGAGAAATGCGAATAGGCAGCCGCAGCCCGACACAATCGGGCCTGTTGGGTTGATTTTCTTTTCCGACATTTCCCCTCCGAATTCGGTATTTGAAGATTACCTGCCGTGATCAGGAATTCGGATTTATTCCGCAGTTACCAAATCGTTATCGATTTGGCGGAGTATTCCCAGCATTCTCGCAGTTTGCAATTCCGTAAGTCCGAATTAAACGGCCCTGGATCGCACGGTTAGCGCCCGCGTCCCTCCGAGACCTTCAAACGCAACAACGATGTTATGCAACTTGAAAGGCTCCAAAAATGAATCTGACTCAACACTCTGCTGTCTACAACATGCTTTCGCTCGGAATCGCGAGCATGCTCTTCACCAGTATCTTCCTCTGGATAGCCCGTGACCGCGTGCTTCCGAAATTCCGAATGGCGGTAATGGTGTCCGCAACCGTGACTTCGATCGCGGCGTACCACTACTTCCGCATGTTTGACTCCTTCAACGCCGCCTACCCAGTGGGCGGCGATGTTGTTGCCGGCTTCAACGGCTACAACGTTGGCTACCGTTACGTGGACTGGTTCCTCACCGTTCCGCTTCTGTTGGTTGAGCTCGTCGCGGTAATGGGACTTGCCCGAGCAGTTCAGTCCTCGCTGCTTCGCCGCCTGGTGCCAGCAGCCGCACTGATGATCGTCCTCGGCTACCCAGGCGACATGCACACCCAGCTATTCGGACTTAGCAACGGCATGTGGGGACTGCTGTCGACCATTCCATTCCTTTACATCCTGTACGTGCTGTTCATCGAGATCGGCAAGAGCCTGAGCTCGCAGTCCGAGAAGGTACAGCGCATGCTCAAGGGTGCACGCCTGCTCCTGATTGCAACCTGGGGCGTCTACCCGATCACCTTCATCATGGCCATGAACGACACTGGCGCACCGGGCTTCGACGCAGTTGTTAGCCGCGAAATTGGCTACAGCATCGCCGACATCCTGGCAAAGTGTGTCTTCGGTCTGATCATCTTCACCATCGCTCGCATCAAGTCGGGCGAGGAGAGCAAGGAATTCGCTGCTGCCGAGTTCCGGGACTAACTGCTAGCAAAAAGGAGGCGAGGGCTGCTAACCCTCGCCTCTTTTGCATTTAATGACTTTTCCGAAGTCCAGTGCCAGAATGAAGCCATGCGCTTTATCATCTTCGTAATTGACGACCAGACCATGTCCGGCAACGCCGCCGAGAGGGCTGCAATCGACGCCTTCAACGACCGCCTCGAGGCCGACGGCCACTGGATCACAGCCGCCGGAATCGCCTCGGCCAAGGACTCCACACTGATTGACAACCGCGCGGGTGCGGGAATATCCCAGCCGGGTTCGCTGGTCACCACGGCCGCCAACTACAGCGGCTTTTGGCTAATCAACGCACCGAGTAACGAGGTCGCCCACGACCTGGCCATGGCCGGCTCACTGGCCTGCAACCGCAAGGTGGAGCTGCGCCCTTACCTAGGTAACTAACGATTTTTTCAAACGAACGCGTGCACAAGATATTCCAGATGCCCTTTGCAAGGGTCTATCCGCTTTACCTAACCAAGGTGGAGAAGAAGGGTCGCACGAAAGACGAAGTTGACCAGGTGATTCGTTGGCTTACAGGCTTCAGTGAAGAACAGTTGCGGGAACAAATCGATACCGGGGCCACCTTCACCGAGTTCTTCGATGCCGCTTCGCTCCACCCCAACGCTCCTCTCATTACGGGCATGATTTGCGGAGTTAGAATCGAGGAAATCGACGATCCGCTAATGCGGAAAATCCGCTACATGGACAAGCTGGTGGATGAGTTGGCCAAGGGCCGGCCGATGGAGAAGGTGCTGCGCTAGCGTCTTAGTCGAGGCGGATGGCAGGAATGAACCCCACCGAATCAGGGTTTGGAAATGCACAAACTTCTAACTCGACGGGATGTCCCATGAGCTCATCAACCTTTGGTCCAGAAATTGGCAAGTTCCTCGAGGATCTAAGGTCCGCATTCGCCGAACGCCTGATGCAAAATCAAGCAGAAGACAGCAAGGCCAAGGTCACCGAGGAACAGCTGCAGCTGGCGGTACTAACCGCACTAAGCGCCGGACCAATGGACGGTCAGCAGCTCGTGCAGCACATTGCGCGGATCAGTGCCGGCCAGTTTTCTCCGGCCGAGAGCCAGGTGTTCCCGATGCTGGCAGAACTCACCGAGCAGAATCTGATCCAGTTCTCGATCAAGGGCGAAGTAAAGACATACAGCATCACTGCCGGTGGTAGTTCTTGGCTGGCCGCGAATCCGGCTGAGGCGGGAGACTCGGGAAGCCCACAGGCAGCCAACCGAGCCAGCCAGCTGAAATCCAAGGCGGCACTGGCCAAAGCCGGCATTCAGTTAGGCCAGGCAGTAGCGGCTATTGCGTCTTCGGACTCGGTGAAAAACCAGCAAGAGGCAACAGCGCTGCTGGAAGCCACCTCCAAGAAACTCTTCGCTCTAGCCGCCAAGGTTGACTAGGAAAAGTGCCTACCACCCCCGGCGCGACACCTGAGCGCGCAAGGCTCCTGCAGCAGCGGTATCGCCGCATCCTGATTTTTGCTGCCCGAGTTCTTGCGCAATCATGGTGGTTCGAGCTGTTTCTGCCCAGTATCGGTCTGGGTCGTCTGTCTGCGCGAGGTCGCATCAAGCGGCTGAAGCGCGTTGCCCGACGGTTCCGGGTATTGGCAGCCGAGCTCGGTGGTCTGATGATCAAGGTCGGGCAGTTCCTTTCATCGCGCCTTGATGTGCTGCCGGTTGAGATCACTCGAGAGCTGGAGGGTCTGCAGGATGAAGTAGACCCAGAACCGTTCACTGCAATCACCGAGCAGCTTGAGCGCGAGTTGGGCTTACCCCTGGCCTCGGCATTCGCTGCTTTCGAAGAGACTCCGATTGCAGCAGCTTCGCTGGGTCAGGCTCACCTGGCCACACTGAGTCCGGCCCTGGCCGAGCGCTACGGGCTTTCCGATGTCGTGGTGAAGGTTCTTCGACCCGGCATTCAGGAGATTGTTGAGGTCGATCTCTCTGCGCTTCGCAAGGTAGCCGGCTGGCTCTCCCGTGTGAAGTTGGTTTCCCGCCGGGCTGACGCGCCGGCACTGATCGAGGAATTCGCTGCCACCAGCTACGAGGAAATCGACTATCTGAACGAGGCCAAGAACCTGACCAGGTTCCAGACCAACTTCGCGGACGACCCTTACGTGGCGACGCCCTCCGTGGTTTGGGATCGCTCTTCCAAGCTGGTGCCCACGCTGCGCATGATTTCGTCAAACACCCAACGCATGGTCATCACCGTTGGGCCTGCATCGATGACCGAGCCTTGCACATCAACGGTGTGCAATTTGCCGCCCGGTGTGTCGGCCGATTCGATGACCACCACTTCAACGCCACGGTGCGCCAACAACAAGGCGCTGACCAAACCGCCCATGCCCGCGCCGACGATGACCACGCGTGCGTCAGACATGGTTGGCCTCCGTCAACTGGCAAGGCCCGTGGTTGAGAACGCGATCTTTCCACACGCCGTGCATGTTGAGCAATTGCATGCGCACAAACAACGACTCTGAAAAAAACGAATGCCGATAGGCCGCTTGAATGGCTTGCAAGTGCGAGGTGTGCTGCGCGTATTGCGTCATGCATTCGGTGTCTTGCCACAAGCTGAAGGTGCATTGACGCACCAGCGGTGCTTCGCCCAAGCCCACAGCGAGGTGACAGCCGTTGCTGTTTTCCAAATCGTGTTGCGCCGCAGGCGCATGACGCCAAAAGGCCATGGCTTTGGCCGGGCGGATGTTGGCGCGGGTGAGCACACCCAGCATGTGTGGATGCACTTGCATGCCCGACCAGGCGGGGCAAGCGGTGTCATCGGTGGGCATCCACGCTTGTTTGTCCCATTGGCCGCGTGCCGAGCGCACGGCGAAGGCGCCGTACCACCATTCACGGGCGCGCTCCGTCATCGCTTTGACGTGCGCACCTTTTAAAAAATCAGCCGCCGATTGCCAATGGTCAAAACAACAAATCAAACCTTGATGGCTGGGGCTGGGTCGCAAACTGAAGCCGCCGTTTTGCCCGCTGCCCATGACTTTGGCAAATGTCAAACCGGCAATTTCGCGCAACGGGCTGGTGCCAGCCACCATGCGCAACCAACCCCAGGCTTGGTGTTGGCGCAAATAGTCGACCAACAAAATGACCACCACACCCGAGATCGGATGGTGCAAAGCTTTGAGGTCGTCGGCGCTCATGCGGCTTGCACCTCTAACTCGCGCGGCAAGCGAAACATCACATGCTCGCGCACGCCGTCTTGGTTGACCACACTTGCACCGGTTTGTTGCACCAGGGCTTGCACCACTTGTTCGACCAAGACTTCGGGCGTCGATGCGCCCGAACCAATGCCAATGCGTTGCACTGGGTCTTGCCACCAAGCGGCTTGGAGTTCGCTGGCGTCTTGAATCAAATACGCGGGGCAACCACTGCGTGCAGCCACTTCGCGCAAGCGGTTGGAGTTGGAGCTGTTGCGCGCGCCGACGATGAGCATCAAGTCCACGCTTTGGGCCAAGTCGCGCACGGCGTTTTGCCGGTTTTGAGTGGCATAGCAAATGTCATCCAACTCGGGGCTGATCAAGCGCGGATAACGCGCGCGCAAGGCTTCCAAGATCTCGCGTGC
>JBEGRP010000070.1:0-5686 GCA_041180345.1 Actinomycetota bacterium
CAGCCTGAACTACTTCAAGCAGATCCCGGTCGCCGGCGCCACCGGTTCCTCAACCATGCCGCACAAGGTCAACCCGATTCGTTTCGAGAACGCCGAGAGCAACCTGGAGCTATCCAACGCGATTCTGGATTCACTGGGTGCCACCCTGGTCACCAGTCGTCTGCAGCGCGATCTCACCGACTCTTCGTCGCAGCGCAACATCGGTCTGGGCCTCGGTCACTCGGTGTTGGCACTGGACAACGTCACCCGCGGCCTAGGTCAGCTAGAGCTGAGCGAGGGCGTGCTGATGGCAGACCTGCTGGACAACTGGGAGGTACTGGGTGAGGCGATTCAGACCCTGATCCGCGCCGAGGTTGCCGCCGGCCGCAGCGACATCACCAACCCTTACGAGCTTCTCAAGGAACTGACCCGCGGTAAGCGCATCAACGGTGAAGACCTGATTGCCTTCGTAAATGGCCTCAACCTGGAACAAGAGGCTAAGGACCGCCTGTTGCAGCTGAAGCCGCAGACCTACATTGGTGTTGCCACCGAGTTGGCCAGCCGGGTCTAGCCCACCGCTTAAACAGAAAATCCGCCGGTCAAACCTGGCGGATTTTTTGTAATTCTCGACTACTTGAGACGGGGCTGGTTCGGGTCGTGCTCGTCGTCCTTCACGGTTAACGCCAGGGTGGCAATACCAACCAGGACCACGATGAAGGTGATGCCGGCCCAGATCAGAGTGGTGTCGAGCAGACGGGTGCCGCCCCAAACGAAGACTCCCACTACGACAGCGGAGATGAAGCTGAGCGTCAGGTAGACGCGCACGCCGATTTTGGTGTTTGGATTGGTCATGATTTAAGCCTAACCGTGCTCCGATGGCATTTATGCCCCGAAGTCAGATTCCTAGACCTCTACCCTGGATGGGCGTTCCGATGCAGCAGCGATGCCCAGGTGCACCGCGTTGATGATCATGTAAGCGCCGAAGAAGCCAACTGCATCCAAGTCATTTAGCGGCAACACCAGGTAGAGCAGGCCCAGCAAGATTCCCAGTACTGCGCTGACCGACAGTTCTTTGCCGCGCAGAGTCTTGAAACCGGCGCCCTTGGCCTGATAGAGCTCGTAGGCACCAGAGGCCAGACCCCAGGCAACCACAAGCCAGCGGAACCAGCGAAGCCCATCGCTGACGGGAACGATTGCCGCGGCCAAGCCGACCGCCAGTGCCAGAGCGCTGAGGGGCAGCGAACCGTAGGCGTTGACCTTCTTTCGCTGCAACAGCGCCACAAAGACGGTGACCATCGCGTATCCCACGCCGAAGCTGGTCATGGCGATCAGGCCGATGTCAATGCTGTGACTCTGCGAGAAGGTGATGATCAGACCGACTTCTAGGCAGATGGCGGTTCGCAGGATCAGGTTGAGACGCATGTATTAAAACTAAGCCCTTTAGTGAAGGCCCTAGGCCTTCATGTTGGCAAAGCGCGAGTAGCGACCCTGGAAAGCAACAGTTACGGTTCCGGTGGGTCCGTTTCGTTGCTTGGCGAGAATGAGGTCTGCCTCGCCCGCGCGCGGGTGGTCCTTCTCGCCGATGCCTTCACGGTGCAGCAAGAGAACGACGTCGGCATCCTGCTCCAGCGAGCCCGATTCGCGCAGCTGGGAGATTTCCGGCTTCTTGTCCTTGGTGTCTTCCGACTTACGGTTTAGCTGGGAGATGGCGATGACCGGTACCTGGAGCTCCTTAGCCAGCAACTTCAGTGCACGGCTGAACTCCGAGACCTCCTGCTGACGGCTCTCCACCTTCTTACCGCTGGTGAGGAGCTGCAGGTAGTCGATGACGATTAGCTTGAGACCGAACTGCTTGACCAGACGGCGGCACTTCGCGCGAATCTCGACCAGGGTCAGGTTCGGGCTGTCATCGATGTAAAGCGGGGCTTCGTTGAGTTGGCCGCGAACCGCAGCCATCTTGGTCCAGTCTGAGTTTTCGACGGTTCCCTTGCGCATATTCTGCAGCGGGATGCTGGTCTCTGCCGAGAGGATTCGCATTGCGATTTCTGCCGCACCCATTTCAAGCGAGAACAGGATTGCCGGCTTGTTGTAGCGAATGGCCGCATTTCGCACGAAGTCGACACAGAGGGTTGACTTACCGACCGCAGGGCGAGCCGCGACGATGATCAACTGACCAGGGTGCATGCCGTGGGTTAGGTCATCCAGTTCGGCGAAGCCAGTTGGCACGCCAACCATGTCGCCGCCGCGGTTTGAGGCCGCTTCGATGTCATCCAGTGCCAACTGAAGCGAGTTGCCTAGGGTGGTGAATTCCTCACCCATACCGGCGGATGCAACAGCGTAGACATCTGCCTGTGCCTGGTTGACTACGTCCTCGATCTCGCCTTCATTGGCATAGCCCATCTGGGCAATTCGAGTACCGACCTCGACCAAGCGACGCAGAATTGCCTTGTCGCGCACGATCGTGCCGTAGTAGGCGGAGCTTGCCGCGGTCGGGACGATCGAGGTTAGGGTGTGCAAATAATCGGCACCACCAGCACGAACCAGGTTGCCCTGCTTGGTTAGTTCGTCCGTAACGGTGATGACGTCTGTGGGTTCGCCCTTGCCGTAGAGCGAAACGATGGCCTCAAAGATCAGTTCGTGCTTTGGGGCGTAGAAGTCGCCACCCTTGCAAACTTCGAATACTTCGGCGACGGCCTCCTGCGAGAGCAGCATGCCACCGAGGGTGCTTTGCTCCGCGAGCATGTCGCTGGGGAGGGTCCGTCCGCTAAAGACCGAATCCGGCGCTGGTACCGCTGCCAAACTCACTGTTTACCTCCTGAGGTCCTAATACTTCCTAGATAGCATGGGGCACTGACTTTTTAGGTTCAAGTCTGGCTGTGGATAACTTTGTGAATAACTGTGGAAACACGCCGTCTATGCTGTGCACAACCTGTGGAGAACCCTGTGGAGCAATTGTGGAATCGCGGCTAAATCCCTTTATTTATAAGGGCTTCAGGGTTGTTCACAAGTTTCTCCGACAACCCTAAACTTGAGGTTCAAGGTTGTGGATAACCTTGAAGGTTTTACCCAAATTTTCTGTGGTTTTCCCTTATCTGGTTGAAGGTTTGTGAATAAATAACACCCCGGAAAAAGCGAAGCGGGCGATCCCGAAGGACCGCCCGCTTGGCTTCAGTACTTACTTAGCAGCAACAACCTGCAGGTTCAGCTTGGCGCTGAGGTCAGCGCTGAGCTTCACGGTTGCGGTGTGGTTGCCGGTGGTGCGAATCGGGGCGAGGAACTCGACCTTCTTCTTGTCGATCTCGCCGAGGCCAGCAGCAGCAACTGCAGCGGCAACAGCCGAGGTCTTGACGGCACCGAACAGGCGGCCACCCACGCCAGCCTTGATGGCTAGCTTGATGGTTGCGGCCTCCAGGGCGTTCTTGAGGGCTACTGCCTCTTCGGCGGTAGCAACGGCGCGCGACTCGCGAGCTGCACGGATCTGTGCAACCTGCTTCTCGCCACCCTTGCTCCAAACCACGGCGAAGCCGCGAGGAAGCAGGTAGTTACGTGCGTAGCCGTTCTTTACCTCGACTACATCACCAGCAGCACCGAGGCCAGTTACCTCGGTGGTCAGAATGAGCTTAGACATTCGATTACTCCTTAGCGGCCAGCGCCAGCGTAAGGAAGCAGAGCAACCTCGCGAGCGTTCTTGATGGCACGGGCAATGAGGCGCTGCTCCTGAACAGAGACGCCGGTGATACGACGGGCGCGGATCTTGCCGCGGTCCGAGAGGAACTTACGAAGGGTTGCAACGTCCTTGTAGTCAATAACGCCGACCTTGATTGCCTTTACAGGGGCCAGCTTGGCGTTCTTGGCGTTGCGAGGCTTACGACGTGGGTCGCTCTTTGCAGCCATGATTATTTCTCCTAATTAGATCTTTAAAGATTTAGAACGGGGTGTCGTCTGAACCAGCGCCGGTACCTGGGTTTGCCCAGGCGTCGTCGCTCGGAGCGGCGGCACGAGTAGTTGCGGCAGGTACATCGCCCCACGGGTTGTCGCTTCGTCCACCGACGGCGCCAGCTTCGCGAGCACGGTTGGTAACAACGGCAGTTGCGCGCAGCAACGAAGCGCCGATGTCCTCAATCTCGAGCTCCAGCGAAGCGCGTGCCTCGCCGTTTGCGGCCTGGTAAGCCGATGGTGCCTTCAGACGGCCGGTTACTACAACGCGAGCACCCTTGTGCAGGGAGTTTGCGATGTTCTCGGCCAGTTCACGCCAAGCGGTGCAGCGAACCCAAACGGTTTCGCCATCTTCCCACTGGCTGGTCTGACGGTTGAAGGTACGTGGAGTGGAACCAACACGCAGCGAGGTGACGGCTACGCCACCCTGGGTGTAACGCAGCTCAGGATCGGCGGCAAGGTTGCCTACGATCGTGACGTTTACTTCCCCGGCCATATTCTTTTTCGCTTGCCTTACTTGGCAGCAGCGCGAGCTGCTGGCTTGCGGGCTGGCTTGGTGTCAGCGATTTCCTCAGCGGTAATCTCTGGAACCTCGACTGGCTTGATGTTTACGATTGCCTGGTCGGCGCGCAGCACCTTGGTGCGGAGGACGGCCTCCGACAGCTTCAGCTGGCGGTCGAGCTCGTCAACGTCGGCTGGCTTCGCGGTCAGGTTGATGACAGCGTAGATAGCTTCGGTCTTCTTTGCGATTTCGTAGGCAAGGCGACGACGGCCCCAAATGTCAACCTTCTCAATGGTGCCTTCACCATTGCGGATAACGTTGAGGAACTTGTCGAGGCTTGGAGCAACAGTGCGCTCATCGACGCTAGCGTCGAGGAGAATCATCAGCTCGTATGGATGCATGACTAACCCACCTCCTTTGGACTAGAACGGCCATGGGATTTCCATGGCAGGAGGGTATTGGCATCTGTCGCGCTTCTGGGACCGGGAGGCCACAGGACGCGCAACCTTTCTAGACTACCGTGCGTTCCACCATGCAAGCAAGCGTTTTTCTGCTTCTTCTGCACCGAGAGGGCCCTCGTCCATGCGCAGTTCCATGAGGAACTTGTAGGCCTCGCCCACCTCGCGGCTTGGCTTCAGGTTCAGGATCTGCATGATTGCCTCGCCGTCCAGGTCTGGGCGGATGGCATTCAACTCTTCCTCGGCGGCCAAAACTTCGATGCGGCGCTCCAGATCGTCGTAGGCGTGAGCCAGGCGCTCGGCCTTGCGGCGGTTGCGGGTGGTCACATCGGCGCGGGTCAGGACGTGCAGTCTGGACAGCAGGTCGCCGGCATCGCGCACGTAGCGACGGACGGTCCAGGGGTCGTTTTCGCCATAGCCGAAGAAACGCAGGTGCAGCCGAACCAGTTCCTTCACGGCTTTGGTGGTGGCGTTGTCGAACTTGAGCTCGCGCATCCGGGCCCCGGCCAACTTGGCACCGACCAGGTCGTGCTGGTGGAACGAAACCGCCCCGCCCGCTTCCTTGCGCTTGGTGGCAGGCTTGCCGATGTCGTGCAGCAGTGCGGCAAAGCGCAACACGAAGTCGCCTTCGAGGCCGTAGTCCTTCTCGTAGCTGATCGCCTGCTCGACCACCGTCAGAGTGTGCTCGTAGACATCCTTGTGGTGGTGGTGTTCGTCGCTCTCCAGGCGCAAGGCCGGAAGCTCGGGAAGCACAACCTGCGCCAGGCCGCTATCCACCAGTGCGGTCAGTCCCTTGCGGGGATGGGCACCG
>JBEGRP010000071.1:0-5177 GCA_041180345.1 Actinomycetota bacterium
GATGATTCGGATTCCAAGCTGCTTCGCCTTGGCAAGCAGCACGTCCAGGTCCTCATTGGTTCCGAACAGCGGGTCGATCTGGCGGTAGTCGCTGATGTCATAGCCAGCATCCTTCTGCGGGCTCTTGAAGAACGGGGAGAACCAGATGGCATCGATTCCCAGTCTGGCAAGTGATTCCAGTCGACTAGTAACGCCCTGAAGGTCACCCACGCCGTCCCCATTGGCATCAGCGAACGAGCGCGGGTAGATCTGGTAGATGACGGCGGTGCGCCACCACTCGGCGTTTTTGCGGGCGTGAATCACTATGTCTGTCGAAGGCATAAGTACCACTTTAAGCGTCAAAAACAGACTGGTTTGCTGGCCACCGAGATATAAGCGGTTTCTGATTCGAGATTGTTAGTTGAAACAACAACTGTAAGCGTTTACATTTCTAGTTTAGAAATCTCCTCTATTTGCGGTTCCGCAAAAAACCTTGATTTTTCGCGGTTTTTACTTTCGTAATCCAACCGTTATCAAAAAATGGGGTTTGAAATTTGACGCAAGCGTTTACAGAGGAGTTTCCTATTTACAGGCTTGTTACAAGTCTTCCAGAGATGGATTTAGGAAAGGTATCCAATGAAGAATCTGAAGCGTGGAGTTGCCGCACTGGCACTCGCCGCTGTAGCTGCGGGCTCGTTTGCCCTGGCTGCACCTGCACAGGCTGCTTCCAGCAGCGTAACCATCTGGGGCGACCAGAACACCAAGGACGCAGTATTCCCTGCACTGAGCAAGTGGGCGAAGACCAACAAGGTCACCGTCAACTGGACTGTCAAGGACTTCTCCCAGCTGCGCGCCCAGGCAATCACCGCTATCCCAACCGGATCGGGCCCAGACATCATCGCTGGTGCACACGACTGGACCGGCAAGCTGCTCGGTGCCGGTGTAATCGCTCCAATCAGCCTGGGTGCACAGACCCAGAACTTCAGCACCGCGGCTCTCTCGGGCTTCCAGGTATACGGCAAGCAGTACGGTATCCCAGCCTGGACCGAGAACATCGCCCTGGTCTACAACAAGAAGAAGGTTTCGACCCCAGCTAAGACCGGTGCAGAGTTTGCTGCAGCGATCGCAGCAGGCAAGGTCGAGGTCGGTTTCGGTGCCACCAGCGGTGACCCTTACCACTTCGCAGCATTCGACACCTCGTTCGGTGTATCGCAGTACAAGCGCCTCAACGGCACTTGGACCACCCAGATCGGCATGGGCGGCGCTAACGGTGCCAAGTTTGCTAACTGGCTGGCCGACGCTAACGGCGGTAAGGCTCTGAACAGCGGTAACAACGGCGACTGGGACACCCTGAACGGTCAGCTCCAGGACCCAAACAGCAAGGTTGCTTACTGGGTTACCGGTCCATGGGCTGTTAGCGCTCTGCAGAGCGACCACGCCTACGGCAAGCCTGCTGTAAAGACCACCGCACTGGGCGCATCGGACATCGGTGTTGCATCGTTCCCATCGCTCGGCGGTAGCACCGTTCACCAGTTCTCGGGTGTTCGCGGTTACTGGCAGTCGGTCAAGGTTCCAGGCTCGGCTAAGGCCCTGGTTGTCGGTAAGGTACTCGGTTACCTGGCCAGCCCAGAGCTTCAGACCGCTGTCTACGAGCTGAAGAAGAACATCCCTGCAAACCAGCAGTCGCTGGCCAAGGTCAAGGACCCAATCCTCCTCGGCTTCGGCAAGGCTGGCGTCAACGCCTACCCAATGGCCTCGTTCGTATTCCAGGACAAGACCTGGGACACCCTGGGCAAGGCTGAGGCTGCAATCATCGCTGGAAACACCAACGGCAAGAGCGCCGCTGACTTCTGGCAGGCAGCTATTGACACCCTGCAGTCGACCATCGACAACAGCTAGTCAAATCTAGAAAGCGGAAGGTCAGGGTCTACGGATCCTGACCTTCCGTACTTTCGCCATCAAATTGGAAGCCCTTACAGGCTCCAGAAAACTTCAGACCAGGCACAATCGCCCTCGAAGGTCACTAGATTTACATTGCATTAACCACAAGGAGCAACATCAATGGCTAAGACCGCCGCAGCCGCACCGCTGACCCCGGAACAGCGCGCTATCCAGAAAGCCCGAGCCAAGCAGGCCCGTCGTCTCGAGGGCGGTCAGCCCAGCCTCCGCGGAACCCTGATCAAGATTGGTCTGCTAGGTATCGTCGATGCCGGCGCGATGTTCACCGCGATGCTCCTGATTGTGAAGCACCAGTGGCTGTACGTGGGCGTGCTCGCGGTGGTCACCCTCGTCGTCAACTGGCTCTACCTTCGCAAGGGCCACCTGCCGGCAAAGTACTTGGCTCCTGGTGTCCTGCTGCTGATCTTCTTCCAGATCTCGATTGTTTTCTTCTCCGGCTTCATTGCGTTCACAAACTACGGTGCTCTTCACAACGGAAGCAAGGAAGACGCTATGGCGTCTATCAAGCTGACCTCCATGGTCAACGACACCACTGCACCGTTCATGTATGTGACCCCGGTCTATAACTCCAAGCACAACAATGCCGTCGAGTTCCTGGCCACCGATATCAATGACCCGAAGAACCCTAAGTACTACCTGGGTGGCGAGGACTGGAAGACCCAAGCTTGGCACCAGCTGACCCCGGCGGAGCAAGCGGGCATCACAATGGGCCCTTCGGCCGACGGGATGGCAGAGGTCGCTGTAGGTCTACCTGGCTACAAGGCAATGACTTTGGCCCAGATCATCGGTGACCAGGCTGCGCTTTCGAAGATGCAGGTGCCTTTGGGCGCCAACATCGACAAGGCCGGATTCATGGCCCTAGACCCATCTGCAACCGGTGTCCAGCGCACCTACTATGACGCCATTTACGACGCCAAGCAGGATGCTTTCATTCGCCAGAGCGACGGCAAGGTCTTCAAGGCCGACGAGAGCATCGGATTCTTCTCCGCGGAGCCGGGCAACCCGAAGGCCGAGCGCATCAGCGACACCGGTTGGCGCGTCAACATCGGCTTCGGAAACTTCAACCGAATCTTCGGCGATAAGGAACTACAGAAGCCGCTGCTCGGCATCTTCTCGTGGACCGTAATCTTTGCGCTCACCTCGGTGATTTCCACCTTCGTGCTGGGACTCGTGCTGGCGCTGTTGTTCAACGATGACCGCATTCGTGGCAAGAAGATCTATCGCTCGATCATGATCCTGCCTTACGCCTTCCCTGCATTCCTTTCGGCTTACGTCTGGAAGGGTATGTTCAACACCAACAACGGCTTCATCAACACCTCGATCTTGAACCTGCCTAAGGACCACATGATCCCTTGGCTCACCGAGCAGGGACCGGCGCGTTGGGCAGTGCTGCTTTGTAACCTGTGGTTGGGCTTCCCTTACATGTTCCTGATCGTGACCGGTGCGCTGCAGGCAATCCCGGGAGAGCTTGCCGAGTCCGCAATGATCGATGGCGCCAGCCCGTGGCAGCAGTTCCGCCTCATCAAGTTGCCGCTACTTCTGATCTCGCTGGCTCCACTGCTGATCTCGTCGTTTGCCTTCAACTTCAACAACTTTACGATTATCTACCTGATAACCGGCGGTGGTCCGAGTGGTGATCCGTCCTTGCAGGTGGATGCCGGTGGTACCGACATTCTGATTTCGTTCGTTTACAAGATCGCCTTCTCCACCGGTGTCGGTGCTGACTACGGTCTGGCTTCGGCCTTCTCGATCCTCATCTTCTTCATCGTCGGTGGAATCTCCTTCTTCTCGTTCCGTCGCACCCAGTTCCTGGAGGACCTCGCATAATGAGCATCAACAACGAGACCCGTCTCCTGACCACCGCGTCAGAGAACCCACGCAAGATCCGTCAGCCACGCATGTCGCTAGGCAAGTGGTCGCGCACTGTTGGTTGGAAGCACCTCGTGGGCTGGGTGGTCTGCCTGTACGCAACCTTCCCAATCTTGTACATCATCAGCACCGCGTTCTCCAAGAACGCCTCGGTGTCTTCGGGTGTACTCTTCGCGGACTTCTACACCGGCAACTTCACCGCGCTGTTTGACCCGGCTAATCAGCACGATCGCCCATTCACCCAATGGGTCATCAACACCCTGATCATTGCCTCGATCAACGCGTTTGCCTCGGTGTTCATTTCGGCGGTTGCCGCCTACGCGTTCTCGCGCATGCGCTTCGCCGGTCGCCGCGGTGGTTTGATGACCCTGATTCTGATTCAGATGTTCCCATCGATTCTCGGTCTGGTGGCTATCTACGGAATCCTGTCCGAGGTCACCAAGTACTTCCCACCGCTGGGCCTTGGCTCGCTCGGTGGTTTGATCATGATCTACCTCGGTGGCTCGCTGGGTGGTGGAACCTACCTGATGTACGGCTTCTTCAACACCGTTCCTAAGGAACTGGACGAGGCGGCCAAGATCGACGGTGCCACTCACACCCAGATCTACTTCGGCATCATCCTGCGTTTGGTTGCACCGATTCTGGCGGTACAGGCACTGCTGTCCTTCATCGGAACCGTCAGTGACTACATCCTGCCCTCGGTGGTCTTCAACAAGCCAGAGCAGTACACGCTCGCGGTTGGTTTGCAGTTCTTCATCGACCAGCCATACTCAAAGAACTGGGCAATGTTCTGTGCCGGTGCTTTGATTACCGCAACCCCTGTGGTCGCACTGTTCCTCTTCCTGCAGCGCTTCATCACCAGTGGTCTCACTGGTGGAGCAGTAAAGGGCTAACCGCTAGCCGAAAAGGATTAGAAACATTAGTTGAGTAGAGTGGGCCCAAATCCTGGGTCCACTTTCTCAGTTTCGGAGATAAAAATGACAAACCTCAACAAGCTGCCTCTGGGCCTTCGTCCACACCACGATGGTTCCGCCATCTATGTTCCTAACCAGGCACCGAAGCTCTTGGACAAGGTCAAGATCCGCGTCCGCATTCACACTGCTATCGGCCAGGTCGACAAAGTAATGGTGCGTTTCAGTGAGAGCGGTGAGGCTTTCCCGACCCCACCCGCCAAGGTAATCAAGGTTGATGGTGGCTGGACCTGGTACGAGGCCACCATCGTCATGCACAACCCGAAGATGCACTATCGCTTCGTGATCGTCTTGAAGAATGGGCGCCAGCTTACTTACAACGCAGTGGGCCTCTTCGAGCTGGAACAACCAGACATCAATGACTTCCGCCTGAACACCTTCAGCAGTGCTCCGAAGTGG
>JBEGRP010000072.1:0-5092 GCA_041180345.1 Actinomycetota bacterium
GAGCTTGCCAGTTGGAAGACTTTTGTTCGGTCCGGAGACTTGAGCGTGGTGCTTGCCACCAACTTGTCGTACAGCGTGAGGTTGTCGTGACACTCCACGTAGTTCACCGACTGTGAGGGTTGGGTGTCACCCCAGCTACCCGACACCGTGGCGCTGTAGAGAATCTGTCCCACGATGCCGCCTTTGACCGTGTCCGAAGCGGAAGCCTTACCGGTCGCCCAACCTCGATCTACGGAATCAAAGACCGAACCCTTGAGCCCGTCACGAATGCTGTCGTTGAAAGCCGCAATTCCAGGCATCTGAGGCAAATTAGGTTGCATCGCCTTGCGTTCGTCGGGAAGGACGTTTCCCATGTTCCAGCCTTCACCGAGAACGATGATGGTCGGGTCAACTGAATCGAGTGCCTTGCGCACAGCGTTCATGGTGTCGACGTCGAGGATTCCCATAAGGTCGAACCGGAAGCCGTCGAACTTGTACTCCTGAGCCCAGTACTGAACGCTGTCGACGATGAACTTGCGAACCATCGGACGCTCGGACGCAACCTCGTTGCCCACGCCAGTTCCATTTGCATAGCCCCCGCCGCCATCATGGCGGAAGAAGTAGCCGGGCACGATGAGTTCCTCGGTGAAGTATGAGGGATTTGCGACATGGTTGTACACCACATCCATGTTGACGCGAAGCCCCTGCGAGTGCATCGACTGGATTGCCCGCTTAAGCTCCGTTATTCGCGCTGTAGGGTTATCCGGATCGCTGCTATAAGAACCCTCTGGAACGTTGTAGTTGTCTGGATCGTAGCCCCAGTTGAAGGATGGTTGCCATTCATTGACTGAGGAATAGTCGTAAACGGGCAGCAGCTCGACGTGAGTGACACCAAGTTCTTTGATTGCGCTGAGGCCTGTGCTGGTTTTTCCGTCCGGGGTCTTGGTGTTCAACTCGGTGAAGGCCAGATACTTACCCCGATTAGCGGGCGAAATCCCACTGCTAGGGTCGATCGACAGGTCGCGAACGTGCAGCTCGTAGATGGAGGCGTCCGTGGTGCGGCCGCTGAAGGCCGGCCGGGGTTCACTCCGGAAGTTCATCGGATCCGTGGCCGATAGGTCCACTACGACCGCCCTGCCGCCATTTGCGGTGCTAGCACGCTCGTAAGGGTCGTTTGCAACGTTTATCTTGCCGTCGACGTGAACCCGGTAAGCGTAAATGGTGCCATATTGATCACCGGTGAGTTGCGTCACCCAGGTACCGTTGACATCTGCAGTCATTGGATGAGCAACGCCTTCGCCGTCGGGCGTGGAAGGCGACGAGAAAGTCAATAGCTCCACCTGGACAGCGGTGGGGGCCCACACTCTGAACTTGGTCGATTCCTTGGTGTAACTATTACCCAGGTCGTTACCAAGGTAGGTGTACTTAGCGGCAAACTCAGCGGTGTCGTATTTGCTGTACATGTCTCCAGCCTGGCTCGGTGTACCCGTGAGACCCAACATGCCAACGGTTATCGCGACAATCAGGGTGAAACTGCTTTTCTTCGACATCAGCGTTTGATCCATTCTCGCGAAACAGCGAATCGATCAATAATTTCCGGTATCGGGTCAACACCGATTCCAGGACCGTTTGGAACCTCGATGTGCCCATCCTTCAGAACAAACGGCACTGTGAGATCGGTCTCGAAGTACCGTGAAGAAGCCGAGGTGTCGCCCGGAAGGGTAAAGCCTGGAAGGGCTGCCAGTGCGAGGTTGGCGGCCCGACCGATGCCTGTCTCCAGCATTCCACCGCACCAAACCGGAATATTATTAGCCACCGAGACATCATGAATCTTCTTGGCTTCGATGTACCCACCGACGCGTGCTGGCTTGATGTTGATGATCTCTGCCGCTCCAAGTTCGATGGCATCCTGAGCAATATCGGCGGACACGATCGACTCATCCAGACAAACCGGAGTATCAATGAAGTTCGCCAATTTGGCATGTCCAAGAATGTCTTCTTCATTTATTGGCTGCTCGATAAGAAGGAGATTGAACTCATCAAGACGTTTCAACAAGTCGAAATCGCTGCGAGTGTAGGCGGTGTTGGCGTCAACCTGCAACAGCAGATCGTCACCGAAGGTTTCGCGAACCAGTTTCACCGGTTCATAGTCCCAACCCGGTTCAATCTTGAGCTTAATGCGGACGTAGCCCTCTTTCAGGTAGCCCTCTACGAAACCCAATAGTTCGTCGAACGAATCCATGATGCCAACGCTAACGCCCGACGGGACCCGGGTCTTTACAGATCCCAGGTACGTAGCAAAAGAGGTGTTTTCGGCTCGGAGTTGAGCGTCAAGAATGGCTGTCTCAACGGCGGCCTTTGCCATGCGATGCCCCTTGAGCCAATGCAGTGTTGGCGCGACGGCCTCAGCGGAAAGGTCACTCCCCAGCCCGAAGAGATCGGGAAGGATGAATTGCTTCATGACGTCCATCGCACCGGTGTGGTACTCACTCGAGTAGTCTGGACGCTCGTTGGCCCCGCATTCGGCCCAGCCCTCGCCGGAATCGGTTATTACATGCGCCCACACCACCTGATGAAGGTTTACGGAGCTGAAAGAGGTTCTGAAGGCAGACTTGAGTGGGACATTCAGACGAATTAGTTCGACGGCTTCAAGTTTCATGGAGTCCTCTATCGGTGAGCGGTTGGAATTGCGACTTGGAAAGCTGTGCGACTGTCGTTCATGCGCGTCACCCACATGCCTTCGGCAAAAGCGGGCAACAGCAACTCTCTAACTCGGTGCCGCCATTCGAGGGCATTTGCCAAATTTGTCCGACGGAGCGATTCGATGTCTGAGGGTAGTTCGATCCAGAATGGCTGGCTGGAATCAAAGCCGACTAGCTCAGGCCTCCCATGACTGTCTACAAGCGCCGTGTTTTCAAAATCAGTGGCAGGCGTCGGCGAAGTTTGCCCTTGGTCCAAATCAACATAAGCCAACAGCCTGTCGGATTCGTCGCCAAAATTGATGGCATCGTTCATTGCCCCATAGAAGTTCGGCAGGTACTCGACACCAATGGCGCCAAGCTTGACGAAATTAAATACGCAG
This sequence comes from Actinomycetota bacterium, assembly GCA_041180345.1. Lineage (GTDB taxonomy): Bacteria > Actinomycetota > Actinomycetes > Actinomycetales > Microbacteriaceae > Rhodoluna. The sequence goes on from JBEGRP010000072.1 coordinate 3,062, forward strand.
TTGCGACGCACCAACGGATCGAAGGTCCAAGTTACCCCGGTTATCCCTCTAAGTCTCGCCCACTCAAATTGGTGCTGCTTCAGCGAGTATCCCAGACCTGCAATCTTGGACGCGGTCACGTGAGAATGGAGAATGGTGGCTCCGGATCGACTGCCCAGAAACCCAAAGGACGCGGCGGAAATAACGCCGTCGGATTCTGTGTAATGGAGGTATCCGCCGGCATGCTGGGCTGCCAGCATCAAGTCGAATGGAGCTACCTCCGCTCCAGACCACACCTCGTTGAAGAACGACGCTACCCGCTCCGCAGCAGCTGCGTCGTGGGCTTCCAGAATCTGATGTTGCATCGATATTCCCTGTGACAAAAAGCAATCGGTGGCCGACCGAAATCGACCACCGATTGGCAGGTTGGACTACTTAGTGCCGTTGATGGTGGCTTCCGACACAGCGAAGGCCGAAAGGTTCCACTTCTCCAGCAGGGTGCCGTAGGTGCCGTCCTTGATGAGCGATGCCACAGCAGCCTGGATTGCCTTGGTCAGGTCCGCGTTCTTCTTGAGAACACCAATACCGGTCAGTGCCGAGGTGTAGCCCTCAGGAGCATCGCTCGGGGCAACGATCTCGAAGTACTTTCCAGCACCGGCAGTCTGTGCGGTGTAAGCGGCGACCTGACCATCATTTACGCCCGCAACGGCCTTGCCGGCACGGATGGCGTTCTGAGCGTCACCGTCAGTTGGGAACTCCAGAACTTCAATCTTCTTGGAGCAACTTGGGTTGACCGCATTGATGAGGTCGATCTGAGCAGTTGCGGTCTGGATTGCTACGGTCTTGCCACAGAGGTCGGCAAAAGACTTGATACCCGATGGGTTACCCTTGGCGACCAAGACGGCGAATCCAGCGCTGAAGTAGTCAACGAAATCCAGAACCTTCTGGCGCTCCAGGGTGTCGTTCATGCCCGACATGATCACGTCGTGAGTTCCAGACTGGAGCGATGGGATGATTCCATCCCAGTCCTGGTCTTCGAAGCTGAACTTGACACCGAGCTTCGCTGCAATCGCCTGCGACAGGTCATAGTCGAAACCGGTTGGGTTGTCGTTCTCGTCGAAAAGCTCCATCGGAGCGTATGGGATGTCGGAGGCGACACTGACGCCATCCTTGAACTCTGCCGGAACGAGAGCAGCGGCTGCGGTGTCTACGGCGATTGCCGAGTCCGAGGAACTGCTTTCTGGGGTTGCAGTTGCGCAACCGCTAAGAACCAAGGCGCTAACGCCGGCGATAACTGCCAGGCGAGCGAGCTTCGAGTTGATCACTATTTCTCCTAATCGTTTCAGACTTTTTTCAGCCTAGTTGAATCGATTAAAAAGCCTGGGAGCAATTGGAAAAACTTTACAAAACTGAAACTTCGAGAGTTAGAGGACGCTGCTAATGAACGCCTTGGTGCGGGCGTTGGTTGGATTGTCAATTACCTGGGTAGGAGATCCGTCTTCAACCACAACTCCCCCATCCATGAAAACAACCCGATCAGCCACTTCGCGTGCAAAGCCAATCTCGTGAGTTACCACGATCATGGTCATGCCCGACTTGGCCAGATTGCGCATCACGTCAAGAACGTCGCCAACTAGCTCTGGGTCAAGGGCCGAAGTCGGCTCGTCGAAGAGCATCAGCTTGGGGTCCATTGCCAACGCGCGAGCGATTGCAACACGTTGCTGCTGTCCACCCGAGAGTTGTGACGGATAGTGATTGGCCTTGTCGGCCAGACCGACGGTTGCCAATAGGTCGAGTGCCCGCTTGGTTGCCTGTGGTTTTGCATCACCCTTTACCCCGACCGGCGCCTCGATCACATTCTCCAGCGCTGTCAGGTGAGGGAAGAGATTGAACTTTTGAAACACCATGCCGATTTCGCTGCGCTGCCGGGCAATCGCCTTCGGGTGCATCTCGTGAATGGCATCGCCTTTTTCACGGAAACCCATGAGCTCGCCGTCAACGTAGAGTCGACCGCCGCTGATCGTTTCCAAGTGATTGATACAGCGGAGGAAG
>JBEGRP010000073.1:0-5088 GCA_041180345.1 Actinomycetota bacterium
ACCGATGCGGCCGAGACCGACGATTCCAACGGTCTTCTCGAAGAACTCGACACCGGTGAACTTGCTGCGCTTCCACTCGCCGGCCTTCAACGAGGCGTTAGCGTCTGGGATGAAGCGAGCCAGCGAGAACAGCTGACCGATTGCCAACTCTGCTGCCGAGATGATGTTCGAGGTAGGGGCGTTGACCACCATGACTCCGGCGTTTGTTGCGGCCTTGATGTCGACGTTGTCCAAGCCCACGCCGGCGCGGGCGACCACCTTCAGCTTTGGCGCGGCGGCGATGGCTTCTGCGTCCACCTGAGTGGCCGAGCGAACCAGAATGGCGTCGGCGGTTGCCAGCTCCTTCAGCAGTGCTGGGCGGTCGGTTCCGTCAACGTTACGGACCTCGAAGTCAGGGCCGAGGGCGGCAACGGTAGCTGGGGAAAGTTCTTCTGCGATCAGAACGATTGGCTTAGTCATGAGATTAAGCCTAGACGCGACAACCCGCCTGAAAGGGGGTTGATTATTTCAATCATTGTAAGTTATGTTTCATTTTATGAAACCAAAGCCGGGGCTGCTCTCCCCTCTGATTCGCAGCGATGTGCAGGGTCTCATCCTGGCTCGTCTGTTTCTGAATGCCGGTGTGGATTACACAATCACCGAGTTGGCTGACTTCGCCTACACCTCGGTGCCCACCGCCATGCGCGAAGTGGACCGACTGGTGGAAGCCGAGTACGTGCTGGACAAGAGCCTTGGTCGGGTTCGGTTGATTCGCGCCAACGAGGGCCACGTGCTGTTTCAGGCGATCTTTCAGGTGGTGGCGCACTCCTATGGCCCCGCTGCGATTCTGCCCAGTGCCCTGCGCAACCTGTTTGGCTTGCAGCAGGCGTTCATCTGTGGCGAGTGGGCGGCCAGACTGGCCCAGCGCCCAGGACCCATCCCGGCCGAGATCGATCTGCTGCTGGTGGGAAACATGAATCGCATCGACGCCAGCCGCGCTCTAGCAAACGCCGAGAAGGTAATCGGAAAGACCATCAACGTGCAGTTTGCCAGCAACTTCGACTGGGAACGCGAGGGCTCCGACTACATCCGGCAGGTAAAGCAAAACCCCCTGCTGGAACTACAGGTAGCCTGATACGGTGCTTGATTTAGTCTTCTTTGCAGCGGTTTCTTCCGATGGCTTCCTTGCCGGCGCCGACGGCGACATGACCTGGGCCGAGAAATACCTGACCCCCGATGAGGACTACGGTTTCGTGGACCTTATGGCCAGCACCTCCGCCTTAATCATGGGAAGCAAGACCTTCGACTTCAACCTCCAGGCGATGGGCGGCGAACCTCAGCCGCTCCCAACCTTCGTGCTAACCAACAGCCCCATGAAGTACGACGGCCTTACCGATCCAAACGTGCACCTGATTCACGGTCCGCTAGATGTAGTTCTGGATGAACTTCAGAACCACGTCTCCGGGCAAATGCTCATTCTTGGTGGAGCCGATGTGGTTCGCCAGGCCTTAGACATTGGTCGCCTATCTACCGTGCGACTTTTTGTAACTCCCGATGTGCTGGGCGAGGGCCTGCCGCTGTTCGAGGGAGAAATCGAAGGCGCTTTGAGCGCGTTTGATCTAGCGAGCACCAGACAGTTCGCCAGTGGACTGCGCGAACTGGAATACCGCCTGAACTAAGCAGCACCCTTTCGTCTCGACGTCTGGCTAAGCCAGACCTAGCGAAAAAGGCAAAGCAAAAGGGGCCCGCCGAAGCGGACCCCTCTTGGGAAAGCTAGAGACTAGCGACCGGTCGAACCCTCGACGTAGTCCTTCTCGGTGTCTGCGGTGCGCAGCCACGAGAACAGCTTGCGGAGCTCGCGGCCAACCTTCTCGATTGGGTGAGCCTCGCCCTTTGCACGCAGAGCGTTGAACTCTGGAGCGCCGGCGTCCTGGTCGGTGATGAAGCGACGAGCGAAGGTGCCGTCCTGGATGTCGGTGAGGACATCGCGCATGTGCTCCTTGACCTCTGGGCCAATGACGCGTGGGCCCGATACGTAGTCACCGTACTCGGCGGTGGTCGATACCGACCAACGCTGCTTGGCGATGCCACCCTCGTACATCAGGTCAACGATGAGCTTCAGCTCGTGCAGAACCTCGAAGTAAGCAACCTCAGGCTGGTAGCCAGCCTCGGTCAGGGTCTCGAAACCGTACTGGATCAGCTGCGAAGCACCACCACAGAGAACTGCCTGCTCGCCGAAGAGGTCGGTCTCGGTCTCCTCGGTGAAGGTGGTCTTGATGGTACCGGCGCGGGTTCCACCGATTGCCTTCGAGTAGCTGAGGGCCAGGTCGAATGCCTTGCCGGTAGCGTCCTGCTCAACAGCGATCAGGTTAGGAACACCCTTGCCAGCGTTGAACTCGCGGCGAACCAGGTGACCTGGGCCCTTTGGAGCAACCAGGAATACGTCTACGTCGGTTGGCGGCTTGATGTAGCCGTAGCGAACGCTGAAGCCGTGGCCGAATACAAGAGCCTTACCAGCGGTCAGGTGCTTCTCGATGTCGTTTGCGTACAGGTGACGCTGGGCTGGGTCTGGAGTCAGAATCATGATGACGTCTGCCCACTCAGCAGCCTCCGAAGGGGTTACAACCTTCAGGCCCTGCTCCTCGGCAGCTGCCTTGCTCTTCGAGCCTGGCTGCAGACCAACGACAACATCAACGCCCGAGTCCTTCAGGTTCAGCGAGTGTGCGTGACCCTGCGAACCGTAACCGATAACTGCTACCTTGCGACCCTGGATGATCGAGAGATCTGCGTCCTTGTCGTAGTAGATTTCTGCCACTGTTTTTCTCCTTGATTAGTTTGAAGTTTGAAACTTTTGAAACTTGTTTAGTTGTAAATCTTTGGGTGTTACTTGAGGACCTTCTCGGTGATCGACTTAGAGCCACGGCCCATAGCCAAAACACCAGACTGAACCATCTCCTTGATGCCGAATGGTTCTAGAACCTTGATGAAGGCAGCACACTTGGCGGAGTCGCCGGTGACCTCGATGATTAGCGCGTCGCTGACAACGTCGATGACGCGAGCCCTAAACAAGGTTACCGCTTCCAGCACCTGACCACGAGTGGCGGCATCGGTGCGGACCTTAATCAGCATGTGGTCGCGCTGAACGGCAAGCTCTGGCTCTAGCTCTACAACCTTGATCACGTTGATCAGCTTGTTGAGCTGCTTGGTGACCTGCTCCAGCGGAGCGCCCTCGACGCCAACCACAACGGTGATGCGCGAGAGACCCTCGATCTCGCTGACACCAACGGCCAGCGATTCGATGTTGAAGCCACGGCGTGCGAACAATCCGGCAACGCGGGTCAGCAGACCTGGGCGGTCCTCAACCAGCAGCGAAAGAACATGACGAGACATCTTTACTCCTCACCATCCCAAACTGGAGCGGCATCGCGGGCGTACTTGATGTCGTCGTTCGAGACACCAGCTGCAACCATCGGCCAAACCATGGCGTCGCGGCTGACGATGAAGTCGATGACAACCGGACGGTCATTGGTCTCAATGGCCAGCTTGATGGCGGCGTCGATTTCTTCTTCCTTCTCGACGCGGATACCCAGGCAACCGTAGGCCTCAGCCAGCTTCACGAAGTCTGGAATCATCAGAGCATCGGTGCCGGTGTGGAGGTCGGTGTTGCTGTAACGCTGGTTGTAGAACAGGGTCTGCCACTGGCGAACCATGCCCAGCGAAGAGTTGTTGATGATCGCGACCTTGATCGGGATGTTGTTAATCGCGCAGGTAGCCAACTCCTGGTTGGTCATCTGGAAGCAACCATCGCCATCGATCGACCAGACCAGACGGTCGGGCTGGGCAACCTTGGCGCCCATCGCGGCAGGAACCGAGTAACCCATGGTTCCGGCACCACCCGAGTTGAGCCAGGCATTTGGACGCTCGTACTTGATGAACTGTGCGGCCCACATCTGGTGCTGACCGACGCCGGCGGCGAAGACGGCCTCAGGGCCGCTCAGCTCACCGATGCGCTGAATGATGTGCTGCGGGCTGAGCTTGCCGTCGTCCGCTGGGGTGTAACCCAGTGGGTAGCGCTCGCTCAGGCCGTCCAGGAACTGCCACCAGTCGGCCAGGTCTGGCTTCTTGCCGCCGAGGCTGCCGGAAAGCTCCGCGCTCAGCTCGGTGATTACTTCCTTGGCGTCGCCAACGATTGGAACATCTGCGAAACGAATCTTGCCGATTTCGGCTGGGTCGATGTCAACGTGAATGACCTTGGCTCCCGGAGCGAAGCTCTTGGCATCGCCGGTCACACGGTCGTCGAACCGGGCACCCAGGGTGATCAGCAGGTCTGCCTTCTGAAGCGCGGTAACCGCAGGAACGGTTCCGTGCATGCCAGGCATACCCAAGTTCTGGTGGTGCGAGTCTGGGAAAGCGCCGCGGGCCATCAGAGTGGTTACAACCGGTGCACCGGTGATCTCTGCAAGCTTGGCGAGCTCCTTATTGGCTCCGGCGCGAACCACGCCACCGCCAACGTAAAGAACCGGCTTCTTGCTCTCCAGAATCAACTGTGCCGCTGCCGAAATCTGCTTGCCGTGTGGCTTGGTAACCGGCTTGTAGCCAGGCAACTCAATCTTTGGCGGCCAGACAAACTCGGCCGAGTTCTGCTGGGCGTCTTTAGTTACGTCTACCAGAACCGGACCAGGGCGACCGGTGGTTGCAATCAGAACTGCAGCCGCCAGGGTCTCCGGGATGTCCTCAACGCGCGAAACCAGGAACGAGTGCTTGGTGATCGGCATGGTGATACCGACGATGTCGGCTTCCTGGAAGGCGTCGGTACCGATCAGCTTGGAACCGACCTGACCGGTGATTGCCAAAAGCGGCACCGAGTCCAGGTAGGCATCCGCGATGGCGGTAACCAGGTTGGTAGCGCCTGGACCGGAAGTCGCGATGCAGACGCCAATCTTGCCCGAAGCCGAGGCATAGCCTTCGGCGGCGTGGCCGGCGCCCTGCTCGTGGCGAACCAGAACGTGACGAATTTTCTTCGAGTCCATCAGTGGGTCGTAGGTTGGCAGAATTGCGCCACCCGGCAGACCAAAGACGTGCTCGATTCCCAGCAGCTCTAGCGATCGA
>JBEGRP010000074.1:0-5076 GCA_041180345.1 Actinomycetota bacterium
GTAATCGTTGCTCAGGCCGGTCGCCTGGGTGCCGTCACTGTTGCCACCAACATGGCTGGCCGCGGTACCGACATCATGCTCGGTGGTAACGCCGAGTTCTTGACCGTAGCAGAGTTGAACAGCCGCGGCATCAACGCCGAGGAGCACCCAGAGGAATACCAGGCCGCCTGGAGCAAGACCTTCGAAGAGATCAAGGCGAATGCAGCCATCGAGGCCGAGAAGGTCCTCGAGGTCGGTGGACTCTATGTTCTGGGCACCGAGCGCCACGAGTCGCGTCGCATCGACAACCAGCTGCGTGGTCGTTCCGGTCGCCAGGGCGACAAGGGTGAAAGCCGCTTCTACCTCTCGCTGACCGACGACCTGATGCGCCTGTTCTCGAGCGGCGCTGCTGCTGCCCTGATGAACCGTCCGGGCATTCCGGACGACATGGCAATCGAGTCCAAGATTGTTAGCCGTTCGATTCTGAGTGCACAGACCCAGGTTGAGGCTCGCAACGCAGAGATTCGCAAGAACGTTCTGAAGTACGACGACGTCCTGAACCGCCAGCGCGAGGCCATCTACGGTGACCGCCGCCACATCCTGGAGGGTGACGACATCGCCGACCGCGTGGACGAGTTCCTCGAGGCCGCAATCGCCGAGATTGTCTCGGTGCACATCAGCGACAACTCGGCCAAGGACTGGGATCTGGAGAGCCTCTGGAACGAGTTGCGTCAGCTCTACCCAATCGGCCTGAGCATCGAAGAGGTGCTGGCCGAGGCCGGCAGCCGCAGCCGTTTGACCACCGCCTGGCTGACCCGCGAGATCGTCTCGGATGCCCGCATCGCCTACCAGAACCGCACCGCACAGGTCGGCGAGGAGGCAATGCGAGAGCTGGAGCGCCGCGTAGTGCTGAGCGTCATCGACCGCAAGTGGCGCGACCACCTGTACGAGATGGACTACCTGAAGGAAGGCATCGGCCTGCGAGCCATGGCTCAGCGCGACCCACTGGTCGAGTACCAGCGCGAGGGCTACGGCATGTTCCAGCAGATGATGGGTGCCATCCGCGAGGAAGTCACCGGTTTCATGTTCAACCTTGAGGTCCAGGTTCAGGCCGCGGAAGACCACACCGAGATTTCGGCAGCCGGTCTGGAAGCACCGATCGACAACCGCGCTCAATACTCCTACACCGCGCCGGATGAAACCGGTGAGGCGCACGAGGAGCCAGCGGAGCCTAAGAAGCCGGAGGCCGGAGCCTCGTTCTTCAAGCAGTAAGAACCAGAGATTAAACGAAAGGACCCTCGGGATTACCCGAGGGTCCTTCTCGTTCCACCGGCTCCCAGGGGGTGAGGACCGGTGGTCAGATCCAGCGAACTTGGCACAGCCGCCAGAGTTCTTGGTGACTAGAGAATTGTCACGCTGGTGGCGCGCCAGCGCTTGTGGAACGGCTCCAGTCGGATGGTCACGGCTCGGGTTCGCTGCTGCATGGTGATCAGCACCACGGACTCGATGATTCCCGGCCGCGGCGAATCAGTTCTAATCTTGCCCACCGCAAACTTTGGCATCAGGGGAGGGCGGCCCTGACTGGCGGTCTGCTGCACCCGTTGGGTTACTCGGCCGCGCAGTTTTTCATAAACCTGATCCGAAACCAGACTGGCCAGTTGATCCACCGACCGCGCACCCGCAATGACTTCGACCACAAGGGTTGCAATCGCCGGCAGCAGCGGAGCTGGATCTGGCAGTGCCGCCAGTTCTGCCTCGGTGGGGAAAAGGTCATCGTCTAGCAGCGGATCGTAGGCGCGACGACGCTTCATGGCGTGTTGCACGCCCGGCATCTGCAACGTCTTGGCAGCACGGTGTACGGCCATTTTTCCTCCCCAGGAAGACTCGGTAAATGAGTTCTACTCAAAACATACGGCTGTCCCACCGACCAAAACAGGGCCCTAGGAATATCTGTGGAAAACTTTCGCACGAATATTCGGTCAGCCCCTATCAATGAAGTCATGGACCTCTCAATACCCCTGATTCCCAAGGAACAGTCGCTGCACACCGACTGGTTCCGCTTGGAACACGGCGCCAATGCGGCGCTGGTCAAGTGTGCCGCCGGGCACCTGGAAACTCTGATCTACGTCGTCTTCGGCGATGATTTCATCGCCGGGTTGCGGGTGGATCGCCGCACCTGGATTTTGATCCCGGCCCGGGCCGTCGCCTCGGTGACTTTCAATAAGTTGGGTGCAAATTGGCTGCAGCCTATCCGTCAAACCACCGAGGAAGCCCGTGCCTACCTTCAGGGCTTGGGTGCGGCGGAACTTCGGGTGTGGCCGGCGGGCCAGGATCAGCCGCTGCCTGCGGCTCTGGGCGTGGTGCAGGGAAAGTGGTTGGTGATGTCGCGGGCCGATGACGGAGCCGCCGAGCGTCTGGTTGCCTTTGATGCAATTTCGCTGATTGAGGTTGTCGATGTGGCGCTAGCCGTGAAAGACGTCGACCTGGCCCAAAGCGCGGCCCTCTAGTGGCCACGCTAAACCTTGGGTCAAAGGGTTTGGCCTCAAACGGCTGGATCAGGTGGGTTGCAGTTGCGGTCCTCGTCGGCGTCATCGGCCTTGGCGTTAAAGCAATCTGGTTTGACCAGCAACGTTATCTGGTGCCGGTGTCGGTAATCCCGGAGGGATCGAACTTGGCGCTGGAAAAGTGGCAGAGCGTGCCGGCATCGCTCGGGGTAATCGGTTCCCGGTATCTTCCCGCCACCGTTAGACCCAGGGGATTTGCCCTCGAAACGCTCTTTCCTGGTCGGCTGGTGCAGCTGACTCAGCTGGGAAACTTCGCCCCCGAGTCGCTATCGCGGGTGGTTGTTACCAACAAGACTCAACTGGGAAGCGGTATCCACCCAGCTGCATCGGTTCAGATTTGGGCGGCGCAGCGACTGCTGAACAATCAGTTCGATGCTCCCAAGTTGCTGGTGCGCCGTGCCACTGTTTCCAGAATCATCAAGGGCGCCGCGATGTTTGGGGGTCAGAGTCAGCAGGCCGAAGTGCTGATTAGACCGGCACAAACGGCTGGGGTGCTTGCGGCCATGGCCAGCGATTCGGCGGTCTTCTTGGTGGCGGAACAGTGATCGAAGCAGTGCCTCCGAACCCGCAGGCAAGCCCCGCGCGGGTCATATCGGTCGGTGCGGTTAGTCCCGGCTCTGGCCGAAGCACCATCGCCGGTAACCTTGCCTTCGAAATCGCCGCCAGGGGATCGCGGGTTTGCTTGCTGGATCTTGACGACCAGCGCCCTTCGCTCCACAGACTCTTTTCGCTGCCGCAGCAACAGGCCTCGGTGATGGCGGGTGCCCGCTATGCCGAACAGGGTCGGCTGGACGCCAACACCTTTGAGCAAATCTCGGTGCGGCTGGTCGCCAAAGGCGTTGGAGTGGATCTGATTAGCGGCTATGGGCTGAACCTAAATCCCGAGGGCCTGAGCCTGGAGGGGCTGGAGGGTCTAATCGAGTTCCTGTCACAGCGGTTCGACTTCCTGGTCGTGGACGCCCCAGCAGACTTCGGCTCAAAGATCCAAGCCGTCATTCACCGAGTCGAAACTCACCGAGTTCTTGTGGTTCTCGCCGACCCAATCAATCTGGGCAGGCTCTTGGAGTCATCTGCCACATCTGAGGCATCGGCTCCAACCACACTGGTTCTCAATCGACTGCGATCCTCGGTGCTGGGGGCACGGCCGGAGTGGCAGGTGCAGCAGTTGTTGAATCAACGCACCTCGTTTCAGGCCGCGGTAGTCATCCCCGAGGATGCGGCTTTCGACCAGGCTCTGATGAATGGCCTGCCGCTACGCCAGGTGGCCGGTAAGTCCAAGGCGCTGAAGGCGATTGCGGGTCTGGCCAACCGAATCGCCCCCGCGGGGGTCGCCCAATAAACTTGTCGCATGGCGTCGTTGTCAACCCAACTAAAGCAGCTGGCCCGGTCCAGCGCGGCCGACCACGAATGGTTCAACTTGCTGTTGACCGAGTGGCAGTTGGTGGCAGACCTAGTCAGCGCCGATCTAGTTTTGTGGCTACCGGGTAAAACCAAGGGCGAGTTTTTCGCCGCCGCTCACGCCCGCCCATCAGGTTCGGCCACGATCTTTTATCGCGATATCTCCGGTGAGCCAGTGCGCCCGATTTGGGCGACCCAGGTTCGCACCGCCTTCGATAACGGCGAGATTGTTGACCAGGTTGCGCTTGGGTCCTATGACGGTATCCCAAACCGATTCTCCGCTTACCCGGTTCGTCGACGCGTCAACCTGAACCAGGAAGCGGTTGGGCCGGAGCCGATTGCCGTCATCACCCGGCACACCAACGTCGCCGACGGTCGCGCGCCAAACAAGGTTCAGATCAACTACAACCTGGCCGGAACCGAGCTGCTGCGCATGATCAGCGAGGGCTCATTCCCCGACTTTGGTAATCCAACCGGCGCCAAGCGCGGAGCACCTCGTGTCAACGACGGCCTGCTGCGTCTGGACACCGAGGGCAAGGTCGTCTTCGCTAGCCCAAACGGCCTATCCGTCTTCAATGGCCTGGGTGTGCAAAAAGAGCTAGAGGGCCAGCAGCTGTCCAAGCTGGTCACCCCGTTGATTCTTGAGAGCGGCAGCAAGACCGTGGACGAGTCGCTGCCGTTGGTCCTGGAAGGTAAGGCTCCGTGGCGAGCCGACCTGGAGTCGAAGACCTCGAGTGTTTCGCTGCGCTCGGTGCCGCTGAAGGCTCGCGGCGAACGAATCGGAGCTCTGCTGCTCTGCCGTGATGTCACCGAGTTGCGCTCGCAGGAGCGCGAGCTGATCACCAAAGACGCAACGATTCGCGAGATTCACCACCGAGTGAAGAACAACCTGCAGACCGTGGCATCACTGTTGCGTATGCAGGCCCGCCGCACCAAGAGCGAGGAAGCCAAGGAGTCACTGGATCAGGCGATGCGCCGAGTCGCAGCTATTGCCGTGGTGCACGACACCCTCTCTTCCGGACTCACCCAGGACGTCAATTTTGACGAGGTTTTCGAGCGCGTGCTGATGCTTGCCAGCGAGGTTGCGGCCAGCCACGGCACCACCGTAAAGACCCAGAAGGACGGCAAGTTCGGT
>JBEGRP010000075.1:0-5075 GCA_041180345.1 Actinomycetota bacterium
GCAAGGGCCTTGATGGCTTTGCGCTTTGCCTTGCCATGAAGAGTTTGGCCAACAACCTCACCGGTAAGGATTCCATCCTTCTGCTCGACGATGGTTCCGAGCCCACCGGTCAAGCCGAGGCGATGCGCCAATACGTCTGCAATCTCCTGGGGCGTTGCAGTCACTAGCCACACTTCGCGCCCGGCGGCAATGTGTTCCCGAGCGATGCGCACGGTCTCAGGCCACAGCTTGGGCTTCAAATAGAACTCGAAAACCTCGTCCGAAAGTGCTGTCAGATCCGCGGCTTTGTGACCGGCAATGAGCGCCAGAGCCTGGTCCTTGATGGTGTTGACCATGTGAGCGGTCTCGCCCTTGCTGATGAACCTGAACTGATGCCAGGCGAACCGCCACACGTCTTTTCGAGTGAAGAAACCCTTGTGAAAGGCCGCCTTGCCAAACAAAAACGAGGAAGACCCGCGAATAATCGTGTTGTCCACGTCGAAGAACGCGGCCTCGATTTTGGGAGTCTTGGTGGCTGGGGGCACGCGAAAAGTTTATTGCCAACAGGTTGCTCTAGGCTGAAAACATGGCAAATGGCATCGAAATCACCCTCATCGGCAAGCCGGGCTGTCACCTCTGTGACGATGCCCGCGCCGAGTTGGCTGCCGTAATTGCCAACTTTCAGGCGGCCCATCCCTCGGTGGGTGTTGATGTCACAGAGTTCAACATCTTGGAAGATGCCGCCCTGGCCGCCAAGCACGCCGAGGAAATCCCCGTGGTGCTGGTGGATGGGAAGATGCATTCTTATTGGCACGTTGATGCGCCAAGGCTGACCGCAAAACTCGAGGAGATTGCAAATGCGTAGGTTCCTGTGGCAGATTCTGAAGAAGTTCTGGTTCCCCATTCTGCTGATTGTTCTTCGACAGTTGGGTCGCAAATACGAGTGGGCTGACAAAACCCACACCGTCCTGCGCAAAGTCAAATAGCGTCAAGAAAAAACCCGGCCCTCCAGAGAGGACCGGGTTTTTTCTTGAGTATGACTACGGAATCAAGCGAGTTGGACCACGGAACAGGTAGGTCACCTCGCGGATGTTTGGCTGGTGCAACAGCAGCATCAGCACACGGGCAAGGCCCATGCCGAAACCGCCGTGGGTTGGGGCACCGAACTCGAAGAAGTCCAGGTAGGTCTCCTTCAGGCCCTCTGGATGCAGACCCTTCTGCTTTGCCTGCTCGACCAGGATGTCGATGCGGTGTTCGCGCTGGGCTCCGGTGGTGATCTCGGTGCCGCGCCAGATCAGGTCATAGCTGTTGGTCAGCGCCGGGTTGTCGGCGTGACGCATGTGATAGAACGGGCGGACGGTCGAAGGGTAGTCGGTTACGAACACGAACTCGTGACCGAAGGTCTCGGCGACGTGTGCCGCGATCTGACGTTCACCCTCTGGGTCCAGGTCGCCACCGCGCTCGATCACGTGACCGCGCTCGGCGATGATCTTGTAGGCCTCGGTGATTGGAATTCGAGGGAACGGCACGGTTGGAACCACGATGTCGACGTCGAACAGAGCCTTGATCTCGTCGCCGTGGGCGTCCTTGACCGCCTGCAGGCCGCGCTGCAGCAGCTGCTCCTGGATCGCCATGATGTCCTCGTGGCTCTCGATGTGCGAGACCTCCATGTCGATGGAGGTGAACTCGGTGGCGTGGCGCGAAGTGAACGAAGGGTCGGCGCGGAAGGCAGGACCGATTTCGAAGATGCGACCCAGGCCGGACATCATCGCCATCTGCTTGTAGAACTGTGGGCTCTGGGCCAGGTATGCCTTGCCCAGCTCGAAATACTCCATCTCGAAGAGTTCGGCGTTCGACTCCGATGGACTTCCCATCAGCTTCGGGGTGTGCAGTTCGATGAAGTCGTTCTCGTACCAGTACTGACGCCAGGCTCGCTCCAGGGTGGTCTGAACGCGGAAGACCAGGTTCATCTCAGGGCGGCGGTGGTCGATGAAGCGCCAGTCGAGGCGCTGGTCGATGCTGGTGTCCTCGGCGATTGGAAGCTGTGGCTGGGCCAGGCTGGTGATGGTCAGCTCGTGCAGCTGGATTTCGATTCCGCCAAGCTTCACGCGCTCGTCGTGCACCAGGTTTCCCTTGACCTGAACGAACGAACCGGTGGTCAGGCTGCTGATGGTGTCCGCAAGGGCATCTACCTCTTCACGCTTGTAGGTGACCTGCACCGAGCCGGACTCGTCGCGCAAGATCACGAACTGAATACGCTTCTGGTCGCGCAGGGTCTCCACCCAGCCGGATAGTTCAACTGGTCCGTCAGCACTTGTTGCGAGGTTCTTAATGAGGGAGCGGTTCGACATGAAAAATGCTTTCTGAGCTTGTCTGTTTCAGACTGGCTTTCAGCCAATCCTCAGGCTTTGTACAGCCTTTGTGACGCTTAGGGACAAGTTTAGCGGAGGGTAAACTAGACCTATGCCCGCCGATCGCATCCACCTAGTTAGACACGGCGAGGTCCACAATCCAGAAGGCGTTTTGTACGGCCGTCTGCCCAACTTTGGATTGTCTGACCTTGGTCACAGGATGGCGCTGGCCGCGGCTGAAGAAATCAAATCTCAGGGTCGCCGGATCTCGGCTCTGTATTGCTCGCCGCTGCAGCGCACGCGTGAGTCGGCCCGCCCATTCACCAAGATTTTTGGTCTGGATCCAATCGCCGATGAAAGATTCATCGAGCCCACAAATGTTTTCGAGGGCAAGGTCCTGAGTGCTCGCCGCCTGCTGTTGCAGCCGCAGCGCTGGGTGCACTTCCGCAATCCAAACCGCCCGTCCTGGGGCGAGCCCTACCAGCAGGTGGTTGACCGCATGACTGCGGGGGTGCTCGAGGCCGCAGCCTCGGTGCAATCCGGAGACGTGGTCATCGTGAGCCACCAGCTGCCAATCTGGATGATGCATTCCTCGGTGACCGGTCGTAAGTTGCCGCACAACCCGACGCAGCGTCGTTGCTCGCTCTCAAGCATCACCAGTTTCGAAATCGTGGAGGGCAAGCTGGTCGAAGTCGACTATCGCGAGCCCGCCAAGGGACTGAACCACAGCGCCATCGATGTAGGAGCGGTCTAGGAATGTCAAAGAAGCAAACGATGCGGGCGCTCGCCGGATTGATCCTGATTCTGGCCACGATGGGCACTGCGGGCTGCAGCAGCAGTCAAGCTGACGGCCTCGCAAGTCAGTTTAAAAGTGGCGACAACAAGAACTACATTTCCGGGGATGGCACAGCGATTGAAATCGCACCGAGTGACCGCGATGCTGCGGTCGCGTGGAAGGGAGTCACCGATGCGGGCGGCGTCCTCAGCAGCGCTAACCTGTCCGGCGTAGTAACCGTGATGAACTTTTGGTACGCCGGTTGTGCGCCTTGCCGAGCCGAAGCCAAAGACCTCGAGGCGCTTTACCAGGAGTTCCTGCCTAGTAAGGTCCAGTTCGTCGGCGTGAACGTCCGTGATACCGCCAGCACGGCCTTGGCCTTCGATCGCGCTTTTGGGATGTCCTACCCCAGCATCAT
This sequence comes from Actinomycetota bacterium, assembly GCA_041180345.1. Classification (GTDB taxonomy): domain Bacteria; phylum Actinomycetota; class Actinomycetes; order Actinomycetales; family Microbacteriaceae; genus Rhodoluna. Next base: position 3,524 of record JBEGRP010000075.1, read on the forward strand.
CGACAACAACACCGGTTCGGTGGTTTTGGCGTTCACGGGCGTGGTCAGCCCGCAGGCTGTTCCGACCACGCTCGTGGTTGATCGCAAGGGGCGCGTGGCTGCGCGCATCCTCGGCCGCCTGGAAAAGGGAACCCTCAAAGCGATGATCGAGAAGGTTGTAGCGGAGAACTAATGAATCCAGCCGATGTCGTCCTGAATGGTTCGCTCCTCGCGGCCATTCCGTTGGCGTTTTTGGCTGGCCTGATATCGTTTCTCTCACCCTGTGTGCTTCCGCTGGTGCCCGGGTATCTCGGCTACGTATCCGGAATGGCCGGAACCGGCCAGACCGTAGCCCGAAACCGTGTGGTTCTGGGAACTTTGCTGTTCGTGCTGGGTTTCAGCCTGGTGTTCGTCAGCTTCGGTTCCATTTTCGGAAGCCTGGGTCAGCTCTTCTACGGCAGAACCGGGCAAATCGTTCAGATGATTCTGGGCGTCCTGATCGTGATTCTGGGCCTGGTGATGGTTGGTCAGTTTGGCTGGTTGCAGCGAACCGCAAAACTCAACCTTCGCCCTCGAGCTGGCCTAGTGGGTGCCCCACTTCTTGGAATAGCTTTCGCTCTGGGTTGGACTCCATGTATTGGCCCAACTCTTGCTGCGGTGCTGAGCCTTGCAACTCAGACCGGCTCCGGCCTGCGTGGGTCACTACTTGCGCTCTGCTACTCGCTCGGTTTAGGTCTGCCTTTTGTGGCAATTGCCGCCGGTTTCCACTGGGCCACCAACTCGGTGAACTTCGTCCGTAAAAACATTCGCGCCTTCAACCTCATCGGTGGAGCGCTTCTAATAGTCCTGGGACTCCTGATGGCCACCGGTCTCTGGAACCTCGTAATCGCATCGATCCAGGAGGCCATAGTTGGCTACCTCCCAGCGCTCTAAGGCCCCGGCAACCGGACGTCCGTCCGATCACGTCACCGCGGCTGCACCCGCCAACGAGCCAATCCTCGGTGTCATGGGCTGGCTGCGCTGGATCTGGCGCCAGCTGACTTCCATGCGCACCGCCCTGCTGCTGCTGTTGCTGCTGGCCGCGGCGGCTATTCCAGGCTCGATCTATCCGCAGCGTTCGGCCGACCCCAACGGCGTAACCACCTTCTTCCAGGAGAACCCGGGAGTCGCTCCGGTGATGGATAAGTTCCAGCTCTTTGACGTCTACACGTCGGCCTGGTTCAGTGCTATCTACATCCTCTTGTTTGTCTCGTTGATCGGCTGCGTGATACCGCGCATCGGCGTCCATGCCAAGGCAGTGCTGGCCCCGCCCGCGGCAACGCCAACGAACCTGAAGCGCATGCCTGCCTTCACCGAGAGCAGCCTCAAGCCGAAGCAGCGCAGCGGCTTGCTGGAGTCGGCACGAGCTTTGCTGAAGCGTCAGGGTTATCGCGTCTCGGTGGGTGAAAACTCGGTGGCAGCCGAACGAGGTTATTGGCGCGAGACCGGAAACTTGATCTTCCACATGGGGCTGGTTGGGTTGTTGATTGCTGTTGGTTTTGGCGGAGCCTACAGCTACAGCGGCCAGCGAATC
>JBEGRP010000076.1:0-5044 GCA_041180345.1 Actinomycetota bacterium
GCATCCCGCGAAGCGGTGAACAGCTCGGTGAATACCGGCTTGTCAACCCCAAGCAAGCGCATGGCACGAACGGTACGACGAAGTAGGCGACGAAGTACGTAGCCGCGACCGTCGTTACCCGGAGTAACGCCATCGGCAATCAACATCAGAGCCGAGCGCACGTGGTCGGCGACCACACGCATGCGGACATCGTCCTCGGTTTTTGCCCCGTAAGTCTTACCACTGAGGGTGGCAGCGAGGTCAAGGACTGGGCGGACCTGGTCAATCTCGTACATGTTCTCGACACCCTGCAGGAGGAACGCGACGCGCTCCAGACCCATTCCGGTGTCGATGTTCTTCTTGGGCAGCTCTCCGAGAATCTCGAAGCTGTCCTTGCCGGTGCCCTGGCCGCGCTCGTACTGCATGAACACGAGGTTCCAGATCTCGATGTAGCGGTCTTCGTCCGCCTCGGGGCCGCCCTCTCGGCCATAAGCTGGCCCGCGGTCGTAGTAAATCTCGGAACATGGCCCGGAAGGTCCAGGCTGGCCGGTTGACCAGAAGTTATCCTTCATGCCACGACGCTGAATGCGTTCCATTGGCACGTCGGCAACATCGCGCCAAATCTCAATTGCTTCGTCGTCATCCTGGTACACGGTTACCCAAAGCAACTGCGGGTCGATCCCGAGGCAGCCATCCTCGCGGCTGCCGGTCAGGAACTCCCAGGCAAAAGTGATCGCCTCGCGCTTGAAGTAGTCACCGAACGAGAAGTTTCCATTCATCTGGAAGAAAGTGCCGTGGCGAGTGGTCTTGCCGACCTCGTCGATGTCCAGGGTGCGGATACATTTCTGGACGCTGGTGGCGCGAGGGAACGGGGCTGGTACGACTCCGCTCATGTAAGGAATGAATGGGACCATTCCCGCAACTACAAAGAGCAACGATGGATCTTCACTGATCAGCGATGCGGAAGGGACTACGGTGTGGCCGTTGCGCTCGAAATAGTCGAGCCAGCGCCGGCGAATTTCGGCGGTAAGCACTAAGTGATTCCTAGTTGGTAGCGGTGGTCTGCTCGGCAGCGATTTCGGCTTCACGCTCGCGGTAGCCGTCTGCTACAGCGGCACCGAAGTCCTTGGCGCGACGACTAAGGTCTGCGGCCAGTTCCTGGGCCTTTGGGTTTTCTTTCAGCTGGTTGGCGGCGAGTACGCCAATGCTCACACCAGTGATGAACCAAAGCAACTTCTTCATGAGAACCCCTTACTTCTTTGACTTCAGAATGGATCTGACACCGTTTGCAATGCCAGCAATCTTCATGAGAGGCGATCCAACAGCCGAAGAGAACAGGGAAACCAGCGCACTCACGTTGCCGGTCACCTCAGAAACGTTTTCGGTAATGACGTCTACCTTGGCCAGTTGCTTGTTGGTGGCCTGAACGGTGTCAGTAAGTTCGGAGAGCAGCGGAGTCACTTCTTCACTAATGTTTCGAAGCGATTCCCGGGTCTCGTCGAGTACACGACCCAACTTGACCAGCGGCACACCGATGAACAGCACCAATAGAACGAATCCACTGGCCGCAATGATTCCTGCGATGTCTCCGCCGCTCATCCGAACCCCTAACTGTTGTAGTTAGAAACTACTAGCGAGCTGCGTAGTACTCAACAACCAGCTGTACTTCACAGGTGATTGGTACTTCGGCGCGCTTTGGACGACGAACCAGAACAGCGGTGAGCTTGTCCAGCTGAACGTCTAGGTAAGCAGGTACTGGAGGCAGGACGCTTGCGTGTCCACCGGCAGCGGCAACCTGGAAAGGCTCGGTGCCTTCCGACTTAGCGTGGACGTGAATCTGCTGTCCAGGCTTTACGCGGAACGAAGGGCGGTCTACGCGCTCTCCATTTACCAGGATGTGGCGGTGTACGACCATCTGACGAGCCTGTGCGATGGTACGGGCAAAGCCGGCACGCAGCACTAGGGCGTCTAGGCGCATTTCCAGAAGCTCAACCAGGTTTTCACCGGTCAGGCCCTCGGCGCGCTTTGCCTCAGCAAAGGTCTTGCGCAGCTGAGCCTCGCGGATACCGTACTGAGCGCGAAGGCGCTGCTTCTCGCGCAGACGGACGGCGAAGTCGCTGTCGGCCTTCTTGCGGGTACGGCCGTGCTGGCCAGGTGCATATGGGCGCTTCTCCAGGTACTTGGCAGCCTTAGGGGTAAGGGCCAGACCGAGAGCGCGCGACTTACGGGTGGTACTGCGGGTACGCGTAGTCTTCGACACGTACATTCCTTTCATAGGGATTTCATTGCTGAAATCGAATAGCGGTTGTTCACAAAAAAGAGCAAGGCCGTAGAGCTAGGTCTTGTTCTAATCGCCACGGACCACCGGGCTATTTCGGCGGTCGCACCGTTGAGGATCGCAGCAGCCGTGCGCAATCACTCCAGTCGGCAACCTGTCAAGCCTATCAGTGAAGCCTCTCGATGCCAAGAATGTCGGGCGAGAAACGCTACTTGACTATCCCCCGGATGATGGCTCGCAACCTCTCCCAGCGCTCGGAAAGTTCGCGTTCAAAGCCAATCTCTCTTGGTAAGTAATAGCGCCGCTTCGCAATCTTTCCGCCGACGTACTGTTGCTCGGTGACGGCTTTGGGATCATCGTGCGGGTAGACATACCCGACACCATTCCCGCGCGCCTTAGCGCCAGAGTAGTTCGAGGATCGCATGGCCTTGGGAACTGGTGGCTGTAATCCCGCCCTGACATCGTCCAAGGCGCTGTTTATTGCGTTATAGGCCGCGTTACTCTTGGGTGCCAGAGCTAGGTAAATCGTGGCCTCCGCGAGCGGGATGCGTCCCTCAGGCATTCCGATCTGCTGGACAGTCTCGAACGCGGCAACAGCGAGCGGCAGTGCCTGCGGATCCGCCAATCCAATGTCCTCGGCCGCCAGAATCATTAGGCGCCGGGCAATGAACCGGGGGTCCTCTCCCCCTTCGATCATGCGGGCCAACCAGTGAATCGCCGCATCGGCATCCGAGCCTCTAACGCTCTTGATGAAGGCGCTGATGATGTCGTAGTGCTGGTCGCCATCACGGTCATAGCGAACAAGAGCGTGGTCTAGCGATTCTTCAATGTCGGTGCTAGAGATTGCCGTTGACCCCAGCGACACCGCATGGCCGGCAGCTGCCTCCAAAACGGTGAGTGCTCTGCGAGCATCACCCTGGGCAAGGAGGACGATCTGATCACACTCGCTGTCTCCCAGCGTGAGTTCTCCAGAAAGCCCTCTTGGATCCAAGACCGCCCGCCTGACCAGGGCCGCGATCTCTACCTCATCCAGCGGCTCGAGAGTCAGCAGTAGCGACCGACTGAGCAGCGGTGCAATCACGCTGAAGGATGGGTTCTCCGTGGTCGCTGCAATCAGCGTTACCCAACCGGCTTCTACTCCAGGCAGCAAGGCATCCTGCTGAGCCTTGCTGAATCGATGAATCTCGTCTAGAAAAAGCAGGGTCGCGGTTCCGTAACCATCCCTCTCTTTCTGGGCCTGAATCATCACCTCGCGAACATCCTTGACGCCAGCCGTGATGGCGCTTAGTTCGACGAATCTTCTTCCGGAGTCGCGGGCAATTGCCTGAGCGAGTGTGGTTTTGCCGGTGCCGGGCGGGCCCCATAGCAGCACCGAGGTGGTTGCCGCGGCCGCAGCCTCGGTGACCGGGGTTGCCAATCTGCGCAACGGCGAGCCGGGTTTCAGGAGGTGGGTCTGACCAACGACTTCATCCAGCCCACGCGGCCGCATTCGGGCCGCGAGCGGCACGCTTTGGCTAAACAGGCTGGAGTCCAGGGTCACCTGCTCAGAATGCCATAAAATCGCATGAGAGCGTCTCCATCCAGACGCGATTCTTTAATCGGGAGTAACTGTGGCAACCAACAAGGAAATCAAGGCTCAGGCGGCTGCTCGCAAGCGTGCCTACGAGGCGAAGCTGGCTCAGGTTGAGATCAAGGGACAGCGCCGCAAGAACGATAACCGATTCGCGCTAGTTGTCGCGGTCGCCGCGGTCCTGTTAGCGCTCGGTGCTTCCTACGGCCACCAGGCCTTCGTAAATGCCCAGCCAACCGCTGTCCCGAGTGCATCGGCCACCCCGAGCGCATCTCCATCTGCAGCCCCAACTAACTCAGCAGCCGTGCCAAGCGCCAGCATCGCCGAGAACCGCAGCTGGGTTGGCCACATCAACGTGAACGGTCACAACCTCAAGCTCTCACTTGACGGTGTCCACGCACCACAGGCAACCGCAAACTTCATCGCGCTGGCCAAGAAGAACTACTTCTCGGGCGTTAGCTGTCACCGACTCACCACCGAGGGAATCTATGTTCTCCAGTGTGGCGATCCAAAGGGTGACGGCACCGGTGGTCCGGGATACAGCTTCGGTCCGATTGAGAATGCTCCAGCGGGAGACCTCTACAAGACCGGCTACCTAGCCATGGCTCGACAGGGCGGAAACGGTTCCTCGATGGGTTCACAGTTCTTCATCGTTTACAAGGACAGCACCATCCCAAGCGACAGCGCGGGTGGTTATACCGTCTTCGGTCGCATCCTGAATGGAATGAGTGTCATCGACGAAATTGCAGCCGCAGGCACTGCCGACGGTTCTGGCGATGGAAAGCCGAAGACGCCGACCACCCTCGGTGCAATTACCGTCAAGTAGCCGAAGTAGACTATTTAGGTCTTTACACGGGCGTTTAACACGCCATCAAGCACAGGAGCACTATCGTGGCAGCCACCGAGAAACCAGCCGAGTCGATCAAGTCTGAGGCAGTTGCTGCCACTCCAGCAGTGGTCCCAACACCTGCCGCAGTTCCAGCACCGGTAGCAGTCCCTACTCCTGCAGCGGCAAAGCCGGCGGCAGCAGCCGCTAAGCCAAGTGCAAGCTTTGGCCGTGTCGATGACGAAAACAATGTCTTCGTAACCGAGGCTGGCGTTGAGCGCAAGGTCGGACAGTATCCGAATGTCACCGCTGCCGAGGCCTTGGCATTCTTCGAGCGCAAGTATGCCGACCTGGCAGCTCAGGTGCGCCTTTTGGAGCAGCGAGTTGCGGC
>JBEGRP010000077.1:0-5024 GCA_041180345.1 Actinomycetota bacterium
CGGTGACATTGGTAAGTGTGCGGCGCCCTGCGTTGGAAGAGTGACCAGCGACCAGCACAAGTCAATCGCGCGAGACTTCATAGACTTCATGGGCGGCGGGGACACCCGAATCGTGGCTGACCTTCGCAAACGTATGATGGCAGCCAGCGAAAGCCAACAGTACGAGTTGGCGGCACAACTGCGTGACGATGTCACTGCCCTCGAAAAGGTTCTAGAAAAGTCCACGGTGGTATTCACCGATCAGACCGATGCCGACCTATTCGGAATCGCACACGATGAGTTGGCCGCGGCGGTTTTCCAGTTCAAAGTTCGTGGTGGTCGAATCCGCGGTGTCCGCGGTTGGGTCGTGGACAAGGAACTTGAGCGCGAACTTCCAGAACTTGTGGAGTACGTGCTGCAAAACGTTTACGACAGCCCCGAGGGTGCAGAACCCATCGAGGTGCCGCGCGAAGTGTTGGTGCCTGAGCTTCCGGAAGATGCCAGCGAATTGGCCAAATGGTTGGGCTCCAAGCGCGGCGCAAAGGTTGACCTGCGAGTACCGCAACGCGGAGACAAGGCGGCGCTGGCCAAGACCGCGCTAACCAACGCAAAGCACTCGCTGATGCTCTACAAGAACCGACGCACTGCGGACTTCACCGCGCGAGCGGATGCGCTGGCTGCACTGCAGCGGGCACTGGGACTCGCCGACGCCCCATTGCGGATCGAATGCTTCGATATCTCGCATCTCGGCGGGACGAATGTGGTCGCTTCCATGGTGGTCTTCGAGGACGGACTACCCAAGAAAGATCAATATCGACACTTCGCCATCGAGAACACCACCGATGACACCGACAGCATCTATCAGGTGCTGATGCGCCGCCTCAAACACCTGCAGGACCCTGAACCAGTCGACGGCACAGTCACCCGGTTTGCCTACCGGCCAAACCTCCTCATCGTGGATGGTGGCCAACCTCAGGTCAACGCGGCAGCTCGGGCGCTTCGCGACTCCGGGGTGACCGATCTGGCCGTGGTCGGCATCGCCAAGCGACTCGAAGAGCTGTGGCTACCAGAGGATCCTTTCCCAGTAATCCTTCCGCGCGGTGCGGACGAGCTGTTCTTGGTTCAGCGGTTGCGCGACGAGGCTCACCGATTCGCAATCAACTTCCAGCGAAAGAAGCGCAGTGGATCGATCGCTAGCCAGCTGGGCGAAATTCAGGGTCTGGGGGAGAAGCGAGTGACCGCCCTCCTCAAGCGATTCGGGTCTGCCAAGCGTCTGAAGCAGGCGACTGTCGAGGAGATTTCCGAAGTAGCCGGAATCGGCCCAATTCTCGCTCAGCAAATCGTCGACTCGATAGGCGAAATCTAAGCGTAAATCCCCGAAATCTCGGGGGACTGGGGGAATCTTCAAATTTCCCACTCTCGGCGTGTCGCGCAGGGCTAGACTCTTATTAACGCTGGGAGGAAACGTTGAACGACAGGCCTGAACTGCTGATTGTCACCGGCATGTCCGGCGCCGGTCGCAGCACCGTCGGCAACGCCCTCGAAGACCTCGGCTGGTACGTGGTCGATAATCTCCCACCACAGATGTTGGGTCCAATCGCGGACCTATTCACCATCGCCAAATCTCCACTCCAGCGCATCGCGGTAGTCATAGACGTTCGCGGTCGCGAGTTCTTCGGAGAGTTTGCGGAAAATCTAACTGCGCTTCGCCACCGAGACATCAACGTGCGCGTGCTGTTTCTCGAAGCGGCCGACGCTGCACTCGTGAAGCGCTTCGAGAACGTTCGTCGCCCGCATCCGCTGCAGGCGACAGGCACCATCCTTGATGGCATTGCGGCCGAACGTAAAGCCCTGTTGCACATTCGCGAGAACGCTGACGTAATCGTCGATACCTCCGATCTGAACATCCATCAATTGAGCAACCGCATTGCAGAGGGTTTCTCAATCTCGGACACCGCTAAGTTGCAACTCACCGTGATGTCCTTTGGCTTCAAGTACGGCCTGCCGTCCGACGCAGACATGGTGGCCGACGCCCGTTTCATCCCCAATCCCTTCTGGATCGAGGAGCTGCGTCCATTCACGGGCAAGGACAAGCAAGTTTCGGACTACGTTCTGGCACAGAGCGGCGTAGCCGATTTCGTAGATGGCTACGTGAATGCGTTGAAGCCCGTTCTCAAGGGGTATCTGAATGAGAACAAGCGCTACGCCACCATCGCCATCGGCTGCACGGGCGGCAAACACCGCTCGGTGGCACTGGTAAATGAAATTGCCGCCCGGCTGGGGAGCCTGGGCGACGTTACAGTTTCGGTCAAGCACCGAGACCTAGGTAGGGAATAACCATGGCATTAACCGCCGAAGTTAAAGACGAACTCGCTCGCGTTGGCGTCACCAAGAACAACGTCAGAGTTGCCGAGCTTTCGGCAATCCTTCGATTCGCCGGGGGTCTGCACCTGATCGGTGGAAAAATCGCCATCGAGGTCGAACTGGACAGCGCCCAGCTAGCACGTCGGGTTCGCAAGGAACTGGTTGACCTCTTCGGGATTGACAGTGAACTTTCGGTTATTTCAGCTAACGGCATTCGTCGGGCAGCCCGCTATCAGGTTCGAGTCCTAAACCAGGCTGACATCTTGGCGCGACAGACCGGATTGATTGACCCGAAGGGACGCCCGGTTCGCGGCCTACCTTCGCACTTGGTGTCGGGTTCGATCGCAGAGGCCCAGGCCGTTTGGCGTGGCGCCTTCTTGGCTCGCGGGTCGCTGACTGACCCGGGGCGTTCGGCTTCTCTAGAGATCACTGCACCCGGCAACGAGGCAGCTATGGCGCTGGTTGGCATAGCTCGACGCCTCGGCGTTATCTCCAAGGCTCGCGAGGTGCGCGACCTTTTCCGCGTAGTAATCCGCGAGGGGGAGGCCATCGCTGCGATGCTCACCCAGATGGGCGCACACACTCAGGTCCTCAAGTGGGAGGAACTGCGTCTTCGACGCGAGGTTCGCGCCACCGCAAACCGCTTGGCTAACTTCGATGATGCAAACTTGCGCCGATCTGCTCAGGCTGCCGTCGCGGCCGGTGCACGCGTGGAGCGCGCCCTCGAGATCCTGGGCGAAGACGTGCCGGACCACCTGAAGTACGCCGGACAACTGCGCCTTCAGCACAAGCAGGCCTCTTTGGATGAGCTAGGCCACCTGGCTGACCCTCCAATGACCAAGGACGCAGTTGCGGGAAGAATTCGTCGCCTCTTGGCGATGGCCGACAAGAAGGCCCAGGACCTGGGAATTCCAGCCACCGACGCCTTCCTTCCGGAAGACATCGACGAGTAAATCGGTTATTCGTAACGAACAAGTTCTAAAATCTGAACTGAACAAACTAGGAGCAAATCGTGGCAAAGTACACCCTTCCAGAACTGACCTATGACTACGGAGCCCTCGAGCCATTCATCTCGGGCACCATCATGACCCTGCACCACGACAAGCACCACGCCGCCTACGTTAACGGCGCCAACTTGGCACTGGAGGCAATGGAAGAGGCTCGCGCCAATAACGCTCTTGGCAACATCAACAAGTTGCAGAAGGACTTGGCCTTCAACCTGGCCGGTCACGTAAACCACGTTGTTTTCTGGCAGAACCTCTCGCCAGAGGGCGGCGACAAGCCAACCGGCGAGTTGGCAGCGGCTATCGACGAGTTCTTCGGCTCATTCGACGCATTCATGGCTCACTTCACCGCTTCGGCACTGGGCATTCAGGGTTCCGGCTGGAGCATCCTGGCCTGGGACGTCCTGGGCCAGAAGCTGATCATCGAGCAGCTTTACGACCACCAGGGCAACCTGGCTCCGGCGACTATTCCACTGCTGATGTTGGACATGTGGGAACACGCGTTCTACCTGGACTACCAGAACGTCAAGGCTGACTACGTCAAGGCTTTCTGGAACATCGCAAACTGGGCAGATGTTCAGGCTCGATTCGAGGCTGCTCGCGCCCAAACTGGCGGTCTGCTGCTAATCTAAAAGCAGTACTTTGTAAGGTCTGGGGCTCCGGCCCCGGCCTTCCCACCAGGTACCACCACCCAACGACGCGTGGCCCGTTCCAAAACAAAACTTGCAACAACATTTGCAACAACGGCGCGTCAGCCATTGGCGCTCCGAAACAAACAAGTAATCGGGAGAACCAATGACCACTCGTGTCGGTATTAACGGATTTGGCCGCATCGGCCGCAACTACCTTCGCGCACTTCTTGCTAAGGGCGCAGACCTAGAGATCGTTGCTGTCAACGACCTCAGCGACCCAAAGGGCCTCGCTCACCTGCTGAAGTACGACTCGGTGACCGGCCGCCTGCCATTCGACGTTCGCGTTGAGGGCGACACCATCATCGTTGGCAGCCAGACCATCAAGGTTCTGGCAGAGCGCGACCCAGCCAACCTGGGTTGGGGCAAGCTGGGCGTTGACATCGTAATCGAGTCGACCGGCCGCTTCACCAACGCTGCAGACGCCAAGAAGCACATCGAGGCAGGCGCCAAGAAGGTCCTGATCTCGGCTCCAGCAACCGGTGAAGACGCAACCTTCGTCATGGGTGTTAACGACCACCTGTACGACCCAGCCGCGCACCACATCATCTCGAACGCTTCGTGCACCACCAACTGCCTCGCTCCACTGGCTAAGGTCTTCAACGACGCATTCGGCATCCAGCACGGTCTGATGACCACCGTTCACGCCTACACCGCAGACCAGAACCTGCAGGATGGCCCACACAGCGACCTACGTCGTGCCCGTGCAGCCGCTTTGAGCATCGTTCCTTCGTCGACCGGTGCCGCCAAGGCAATCGGCCTGGTTCTGCCAGAGCTGAAGGGCAAGCTGGACGGTTACGCAATGCGCGTTCCAGTACCAACCGGTTCGGTTACCGACCTGACCCTGGTTTCGAAGAAGGAAGTTACCCTCGACGAGATCAAGGCTGCCTACAAGGCTGCCGCTGCCGAGGGCCCACTGAAGGGCATCCTTGCTTACACCGAGGACGAGATCGTTTCGGCTGACATCGTTACCGATGCTCACTCGTCG
>JBEGRP010000078.1:0-4987 GCA_041180345.1 Actinomycetota bacterium
CTCAGTTGCAAACCCCGATTGGTGACCTCTCGGGTGGGCAGCGTCGCCGGCTGCAGTTCTTGCGTTTGCTATTCGGTGAGCCAAACGTGCTGATTCTGGACGAGCCGACCAACGACCTGGACACCGACATCTTGGCCGCCATGGAAGACCTGCTGGACACTTGGCCGGGCACCTTGATTGTGGTTTCGCACGACCGCTACCTGCTGGAGCGCGTCACCGATCAGCAGTACGCACTGTTGGGTGACGGCAGCCTGCGCCACCTGACCGGGGGAGTAGAACAGTACCTGGAGTTGCGCCGCCACTCGCTGAAGGCTGCTGCGAAGGCGGCAGAGGCGGGTTCCTCGTCGGCTAGCACACGGCCGTCAACCGGTGGGGGCTCCGCGGCCACGCCTAAGTTGTCCGGCGCAGACCTGCGCAACGCCGAGAAGAACCTGGCCCGTATCGAACGCGCTCTGGAGAAGCTTGCGGGAGAAGAAGCAGACCTGCACAGCCAGATGGCCGCTCACGATCAGAGTGACTACGCGGGTCTAGCGGTTTTGGCCGGCAAGCAGCAGGAACTCAACGATAAGCGCGATGGCCTGGAGCTGGAGTGGCTGGAAGTCAGCGAACTACTTTCCTGATTTCTTGAGCTCTTCGATGGCCTCGACCATCGCCTCGGTCTGGTACAGGAACATCTCGCTGACGCGAGCGTAAATGATCAGGAAGAAAGCCGACTGGAAACAGAGGCCGGCGATGGCGCTGAAGACACCCGCCAGGGTGGCTGCGTTTAAGGCGCCAGCGATGATTCCGAAGAGCGAGAACGCGATGAACGCGGCACCGAAGATTCGCCAGTAGTTTTTGTACCGATTGGCGAGTTTGCGCATCTTTTCAAGGCCAGACATGCCTCTAATGTAGCAATCATCTGGCAGACTTATAGCGTGGCGGAAGCCACGTTGGCCCATGGTGTAATGGCAGCACCGCGCCCTTTGGAGGCGCTTGTCTAGGTTCGAGTCCTGGTGGGCCAGCACTCATAACTTGAGGAGTTCAATGAGCGAGCGTCATCTTGCGGTAGTGGTTCTGGCTGCCGGGCAAGGCACCCGAATGAAGTCCTCTAAGCCAAAGGTGATGCACGAGCTTGCTGGTTTGCCGCTGCTCGGTCACGTTCTTGCCACCGCTCACAGCCTCGGTGCCGCCCACGTCGTGCCGGTGGTCCGCCACGAAAAAGAGACCATCACCGGTTACATCAACGCTTTCTTCCCAACCGCGGTCGTGGCCGAGCAGGACGAAATCCCTGGTACCGGTCGCGCGGTTGAGTGCGGTCTGGCTGCCCTCCCGGAAGACTTCGACGGCCTGGTTGTCGTTACCAGCGGTGACGTTCCGCTGCTGGATGTTGCCACCATCGAGACCATGATTCAGACTCACCTGGATGGCGGCTTCGCTGCCTCGGTGCTGACCACCTTCTTGGACGAGCCGCACGGTTACGGCCGTATCCTGCGCTCCACCGATGGCGAATTCCTGCAGATCGTGGAACAGAAGGATGCCACCAAACAGCAGGCTGAAATCACCGAGGTAAACGCCGGCGTTTACGTCTTTGACGCGCAGCAGCTGAAGCGCGCACTTGGCAAGGTTGGTACCCACAACGCTCAGGGTGAGAAGTACCTAACCGATGCCGCCGCCGAGCTACTGCACGAGGGCCTGAAGGTTCAGGCAGTCAGCACTCCGGACGAGTGGCTGGTTGCCGGCATTAACGACCGCGCTCAGTTGAGCGAAGTTGCCGCCGAGTTGAACTGGCGGATCTGCCGCGCCTGGCAGTTGGCGGGCGTCACCATTCTTGACCCTGGCAACACCTGGATCGACGTCACCGTTTCGATCGGTCAGGACGCCGTGATTCTTCCGGGTACCTACCTGCAGGGCACCACCTCGATTGGTGAGGGTGCAACCGTCGGTCCAGAGGTGGTCCTAATCGACACCCAGGTTGGCGCCGGCGCCAAGGTCATCAAGGCTCACGCCACCAGCAGCCGCATCGGCGATGGCGCCAGCGTTGGTCCGTTCGCCTACCTGCGCCCGGGAACCGACCTCGGTGCGGACGGCAAGATCGGAACTTTCGTCGAGACCAAGAACGCCATCATCGGTGCCGGCAGCAAGGTGCCACACCTTTCCTACGTCGGTGACGCCGAGATTGGCACCAACAGCAACATCGGTGCGGGCACCATTTTCGCCAACTACGACGGCGTCAAGAAGCAGCGCAGCACCATCGGTAGCCAGGTCCGAACTGGCTCGCACAACGTCTTCGTAGCACCGATTACAATTGGCGATGGAGCCTATACCGCAGCTGGCACCGTGGTTCGACGAGACGTCAAACCGGGGGACCTTGGAATGAACGTAGCGCCGCAAAAGAACATCGCGGACTGGGTGCTTTCAAAGCGTGAAGGTACCGACGCAGCAAAGGCGGCACAGGCCGCCCGCGAAGCCGAGCAGCAGTAACTAAGGAAGAGACCAGCATGAGCGTAACCACCCCAAACAACAAAAAGCTGGTCCTGGTAAGCGGTCGCGCTCACCCAGAGTTGGCTGAAGAGGTTGCCTCGCTGCTTGGTACCAAGCTCACCGAGACCGTTGCCTACGACTTCGCAAACGGCGAGACCTTCGTTCGCTACGAGGAGTCGGTTCGTGGTGTAGATGCCTTCGTGATTCAGGCTCACCCGTTCCCAATCAACCAGCACATGATGGAACAGCTGCTGATGATCGACGCCCTGAAGCGCGCATCGGCCAAGCGCATCACCGTGGTTTCGCCATTCTTCCCATACGCCCGCCAGGACAAGAAGCACAAGGGACGCGAGCCAATCTCGGCCCGCCTCATGACCGACCTCTACAAGGCGGCTGGCGCTAACCGTCTGATGTCGGTAGATCTTCACACTCCGCAGATTCAGGGCTTCTTCGATGGTCCGGTGGACCACCTTTGGGCGCTTCCGATTCTTGCCGACCACATCGCCGAGAAGTACAAGGGCGAGGCTCTTACCGTTGTATCGCCAGACTCGGGCCGCGTTCGCGTTGCCGACATCTGGGCAGACCGTCTGGGTGCTCCACTGGCGATCATTCACAAGCGCCGCGACCCAGACCGTCCAAACCAGGTTCAGGTTCACGAGCTGGTTGGTGACGTCAAGGGCCGCACCTGTCTGCTGGTCGACGACATGATCGACACCGCCGGAACCATCGTGGCTGCTGCAAAGGCGCTGAAGGAAAACGGTGCTGCCAACGTAATCGTTGCCGCCACCCACGCAATCTTCAGCGACCCAGCGGTGGAGCGCCTGACCAGCGACGCAGTTGACTCGGTAGTTGTGACCAACACCCTTCCGATTCCGGCCGAGAAGCGATTCGAGAGCCTGACTGTTCTGTCGATTGCCCCGCTGATCGCCCAGGCGATCGACGCAGTGTTCTCGGACGACTCGGTCTCACGCTTCTTCCCTGGCCATGCCTAAACAGCAGATCGGGCTGATCGGCGCTATCGCCGTCGGCCTGGCCTCGATGCTCGGGGCTGGCGTTTTCGTCGTATTCCACACGGCGTATGCCATCACACCCACCGGCTACTACTGGGCCCTCGGCCTGGCTGCCCTCGTAGCGGCTATCAATAGCTGGAGCATCTACTCGCTGGCTCGCGCCATCGATCGTCCCGGTGGCGTCTATGCCTATTCGCGTATATATCTGGGCAACTCATTCTCTTTCGCGTCTGGCTTCGCCTTCGTCTTCGGCAAGATCGGCTCTATCGCTGCCATCGCGCTGGCATTCAATGCCTATTTGGCACCGAGCCTGAGCTTCTGGCCGGCGGCATTAGCGATTGCCGCCCTGACTTGCATCAACATCCTGGGCATCCAGCGCACCGCGGGAGTGGCGGCGTTTTTAGCCACGGTCACGACAATCTACTTCCTGGTGATTGGAGTTTCGGGCTTGGTGCTGCCAGCCCCGGTTTTGGTGCTGCCGGCTCCCGATGCGGCGCCCGCACTCTTCGATGTGTTTAGCGCTGCGGCCATCTTCTTCTTCGCGTTTGCTGGGTATGCGCGCGTTGCCACTCTGGGCGATGAGGTTCGCGATGCCAAGCGCACCATCCCGAAGGCGATCGTAATCTCGTTGTCGTTCGTGATGGTTTTGTACTTCGTTTTGGCGTTTGTGATGCAGAAGTTCCTGGGTTTGGACCTGTTTACCGATGCCGCACCTTTCAAGGCGTTGGCTGGTGACTTCCTGCCGGTTTTCTCGGGTGGTTTCACTATCGGGGTCGCGGTTTTGGCTTCGCTGGGTTCGATGCTGGCGCTGCTCGCCGGTGTGAGCCGAACCGCTGCTTCGATGGGCGAGGACCGTGAGCTTCCGGGTTTCTTCACCCGACGCAACCGTCACGGTTCGCCCTGGGTGGCCGAGGTGGTCATTGCGGCCGGAGCCATCGGGTTGGTCGCCGTCGGGGACCTGTCGTGGGTGATCGGTTTCTCGTCGTTTAGCGTGTTGTTCTATTACTCGATCGGTCACCTTTCGGCGCTGCGCCAGGGCAAGGTTGACCGGGTCATCCCGCGCTGGGTTGCGGTGCTTGGATTCTTGCTCTGCTGGGCGTTGGCGTTCACTGTGCCCGGTCCGGCTGTTCCGGTATCGCTGGTGATTCTGGCGGTTGCGGTTTCGGTGCGTGGCTGGGTGCTGGCGCGTCGGGCGCGGGGTCCTCAGGCGCAGGGTCCTCAGGCGCATCCTTAGGCACCGGCCTTAGGCACCGGTCCAGGCCCATTCCGCCCGTGCCAGGTGCGTCACAACTTCGGTGATGTTGGTGGGTTAGCTAGTTATGTTTGCGATCTACTACTTGCAAGTTGTGGCTGGTAACTCACTTCCCTCGGCTGACACAACACAGACGTAGTGCATCGAGAAACACAACCGTTACCCCTCACACATCACCAAAGTTGTCTGGGCCGGCGTGCAGTTTCTGGGCCGGCGTGCAGTTTCTGGGCCGGCGTGCAGTTTCTGGGCCGGCGTGCAGTTT
>JBEGRP010000079.1:0-5395 GCA_041180345.1 Actinomycetota bacterium
ATCTGCCTCGTCCGTGGTCATCTCGGCCACTCGAGCGATCTCGAAATTGTGGAATGCGGCTCGGAAACCTTCGCGCCTCTTGAGGATTGTGATCCAACTTAGGCCCGCCTGAAAGCCCTCCAGTGCGACCCGCTCGAACATGGCATCGTCACCCGTCACCGGTACGCCCCACTCGGTGTCGTGATAGTGGGTGTAAAGCTGGTCGCCGTAGGGCCAGCCGCAGCGGGTCAAACCGTCTTCATAGACCTTGGAATGTTCAAGCATCTAGTCGGCGCTCTCGATGCTCTCGTGTGCCAGCAACCAGCGCTTGGTGGGGATGCCCTCGCCACCCGAGAAACCGGTGATTTTGCCAGACACGCCCATCACCCGGTGGCATCCGACGACCAGCGGCACCGGGTTAGCACCCACCGCGCCTCCGACGGCGCGCGAGGCCTTGGGTTTTCCAATCCGCTCGGCAATTTGGGCATAGGTCGTGGTCTGGCCGAAGGGCACCTTGGCAATCTCAGCCCAAACGGCTTGCTGGAACTCGGTGCCGTTGCTTAGAACCGGGAAGTTCAGCTCTCTGCTGGTGCCTGCAAAATAGTCGGCCAACTGAGTCAAAGCCTGGCGCACCACCGGGGACTGGTTGTCGTTCGGGGCTGGCTCCTGTGCCATTTCTAGGAACACGATTGCGCCATCTTTGGCATACACCGAGACCGGTCCGACGGGGGAGTCGATGCTGCCGCAGGAGTCGTAGTTGAGGGTTTCTTTATTTGTCATTTCACAAACTTGCTTCAGGAAAAGTCGGCAGCCCATCGTAAAACCCAGACTGTGTAGAAAGTCTAAATCTAGAGCTGTGGGTAACGCTAAACCCCGCCGCTCGAGTGGTGAGCGACGGGGTTGCGCGTTGGATCTTCGAACTACATCATTTCGGCGAAGGCCTCGGTGAGGCACTTGCGCAAGATGCGTTCGATCTCGTCAAACTCCGCCTGACCAATGGTCAGCGGTGGAGCCAACTGCACTACGGGGTCTCCGCGGTCGTCGCTGCGGCAGTAGAGACCTTCCTCGAACATCCGGTGGCTGAGAATTCCGCGCAGCAACTTGTCGCACTCGGCATCGGTGAAGGTTTCCTTCGTCACCTTGTCCTTGACCAGCTCAATTGCCCAGAAGTAACCGACTCCGCGGACGTCACCAACGATTGGCAGGTCCTTCAGCTTTTCCAGGGTGGCCTTAAAAGCGGCTTCATTGCGGCGAACGTTGCCAACCAGGTCTTCGCGGTCGAAGATGTCTAGGTTGGCCAGAGCAACCGCACAGGAAACCGGGTGACCACCGTAGGTGTATCCGTGTGGGAAGAGCGCTCCGTGCTTGAACGGCTCGAACAGCTTTTCCGCCAGCAGCAGCGCACCGAGTGGGGCGTAAGCGCTGGTCAGACCCTTGGCGCAAACCAGCATGTCGGGCTCGAAACCATACCGGTTCGAGGCAAACATTTCGCCACAGCGACCGAAGCCATCGATGGTCTCATCCGCCACAATAAGCACGTCGTACTTGTCGCAAATCTCTCGGATTCGCTTGAAGTAGATGTCAGGCGCGGTGAAGCAGCCACCCGAGTTTTGCACAGGTTCCAGAATGAAAGCGGCGACTGTGTCTGGGTCCTCGAACAGAATCATTTCCTCGACCCGGTCGGCTGCCCAGAGGGCGAATTCCTCCTCGGTGTCGAACTGATCCTGCGCACGGTACCAGTTGGTGTTCGGTACGCGGAAGGTAGATGGAACCAGCGGTTCGAAGGCCTTCTTCATCGCCGGGATTCCGGTTAGCGAAAGCGCGCCGTGACTGGTGCCGTGATAAGCGACCGATCGGGTCAACACCTTGTGCTTGAGTGGCTTGCCCTGCAGCTTGAAGTACTGCTTGGCCAGCTTCCACGCGGTCTCGTTGCCCTCTCCACCGCCACTGGTGAAGAACACGCGAGTCAGGTTCTTAGGCGCGTAGGAAAGGATTCGCTCGCTCAACTCGATTGCGGTTGGGTGGGCGTGGCTCCAGATCGGGAAATAGTCCAGCTTGCGCATCTGCTCGTAGGCCGCGGTCGCCAGTTCGTGACGGCCGTGCCCGGCGTTAACCGAGAACAGACTGGAAATTCCATCCAGGTACTTTTTGCCATCGATGTCCCAGAAGTGATGTCCTTCTGCGCGCACGATGATGGGTAGGTCACCCTCAAGCAGTGGCTTGTGTTGGGTGAAATGCAGGAACAGGTTGTCTTTCGCGGCCTGTTCCAGCATTGGTTTTGTTGCTTCCTGGCCAGCCATTCGGGCATCCAGGAGGGGGGTGGCTCTATTCGCCGAGGCGACGGGTGCCATTGGTATCACTCTTCTTGCGTTTGTTTTTCGGGGGACCTATCTGGTTCCCCAGTTGTAGAACTGCTTGTGCAACTTCAGGTACACGAAGGTTTCGGTACTGGTTACTCCGGGCAGCGTCCGGATCTTTGCATTGAGGAGATTGATGAGATCGTCATCGTTCTCACAAACCACCTCAACCAAAATGTCAAAACTTCCTGCGGTTAGAACCACATAATCCACCGAGGGGAGGGCCGCCAGCTTCTCCGCGATTTCTCGGGTGTCCCCACCGCAGCGGACCCCGATCATGGCCTGACGGTAGAAGCCAAGCTGCATCGGGTCGGTGACGGCGACTACCTGCATCACGCCAGAGTCGGTGAGTTTCTGAACGCGCTGACGAACGGCAGCCTCGGACAGTCCAATCGCCTTACCGATCTCGGCATAGGACTTTCGGCCGTCATGCTGCAACTGCTCGATGATCGCCTTTGATACATCGTCTAGTTGGCTCATCTTGGCCTTGAAAACTCTGGACATATGTCGATTTTGCCACTCAAAATGGCTTTTCGCAAAAGAATCAGTAGCAAAACGCCGATTTGAGTGACCATTTGGTCCTCGATATTGAAAAAATGCTTCGGATTACTGAATTTGGGCATTTTCCCGCGGTTATGATGATGTTGAATGTCAACCAACAACTCGAAGGAGAGTTGAAGTGGCCACTCGCCAACTAACCAACTTCATCAACGGCGAATTCGTCGAGGCACGTTCCGGCGAAGTCAGCGACGTCGTCAATCCGGCAACCGGTCAGGTTTACGCCACCGCGGCCGTCTCCAACCAGCAGGACGTCGACGCCGCATTCAAAGCGGCAGATAAGGCTTTCGAAGAGTGGGGCAACACCACCCCGAGTGAGCGGCAGCTGGCGCTTTTCCGAATCGCGGATGCCATGGAGGCTCGGGCCGAGGAATTTGCCGACATCGAGAGTGAGAACACTGGTAAGCCCCGTTCCACTCTGGTCGAGTACGAAATTATGGTTTCGGTTGACCAGATTCGATTCTTCGCTGGAGCCGCACGTAACCTCGAGGGTCTTGCGACGGGCGAGTACCTGAAGGAGCACACCTCTTCGATTCGGCGCGAGCCAATCGGTGTCATAGGCCAGGTGACACCTTGGAACTACCCGCTCAATATGGCTACCTGGAAGTTCGCTCCAGCCATTGCCGCTGGAAACACCGTGGTTCTGAAGCCATCCGACACCACTCCGGCATCCACCCTGCTGTTGGCCGAGGTGGCCAGCGAGTTCTTGCCCAGGGGAGTGCTGAACGTGGTGACCGGAAACCGCGATACCGGACGAGCCATGATCGAGCACGAGATCCCGCAGATGGTCTCGATCACCGGATCGGTTCGAGCCGGCATGGAGGTTGCCAAGTCGGCTGCTGCCGATCTGAAGCGTGTGCACCTCGAACTCGGTGGCAAGGCTCCCGTTATTGTCTTCGCCGATGCCGACCTGGCCAAGGCTGCCGCCCAGATTGTGGTTGCCGGCTATTTCAACGCCGGTCAGGACTGCACCGCGGCGACTCGCATCCTGGTTCACGAATCGGTGCACGATGAGTTTGTAGCCTTGCTAACCGCCGAGGTTAGGGCCAATGCCCAGACCGGAACTCCGGACCGGGAGGACATCCTGTTTGGTCCGGTCAATAACGCAAGCCAGTTAGAACGCGTTCAGGGCTTCATCAGCCGACTTCCGAATCACGCCGACATCGCCATCGGTGGGCACAGCTTGGCCGGTGCCGGTTACTTCCACGAGGCTACCGTCGTCACCGGTTTGAAGCAGCAGGACGAGGCCATCCAGTCGGAGATCTTCGGGCCTGTGGTTACCGTGCAGAAGTTCAGCAATGATGCGGAGGCAATGCGCTGGGCTAACGATGTCAAATACGGTCTGGCTTCCTCGATTTGGACCCGTGATCACTCGCGCGCCATGAGGTTCAGCAAGGGCCTTAACTTTGGCTGCGTCTGGATCAACACCCACATTCCGCTGGTTGCGGAGATGCCTCACGGCGGTTTCCGTCACTCTGGCTACGGCAAGGATCTCTCTGCCTATGGCTTCGAGGACTACACCCGCATCAAGCACGTGATGAGCTACTGGGGCGAGTAACACTTATCCACAGATACTGCCGAGGTCGACCTTCGACCCCGGCGGTTCTGTTTTTATTGGCAGGTGCAGTGGGTTTGGCTGATTCCTTCGCTGGGGTATGGCGTTTACATCTTCGCGACCACCGGTCAGCCCTATGGTCTGATTTTCGGAGGCTTCAGCGCGCTGGCCTTCCTGGGTAATTCGCTGTTTCAATCGAGGCGTGAACCGGTTGACGTCAAGCAGCCGGTTCATTTCGGTGCAAAGCGCATTGCGATTGGAAATCGCGTACTTCCGCGGTGGGAGTGGCGCTGGCATGCTACCTGGGTAACTCGGGTCTACCAGGAACTTCAAGAACTAAACGCCCAGCACAACTCTCGAGTTCTATTGCAACATCGAATCGCCGGCCCGCTTAGCACGGCTAATCCAGACCCGCTTGGCCTTGAGGCCTGGTTGGGTTTCGCAGGTCAGTCCGAGGTGCGGCTGGATCTGGCGCAAGAGGGGGCACACGCGATCCGGAAAGAGCCAGTTGCTGACCACCTGGCTGGTCAGTGTTTGCCAGAACTACCCGCCGGCACAGCTTCGGCTAAAGCTGTTCGACTTCAAAGGCGGCGCAACGCTGGGTCCATTCGCAGCCACCGAGTGGGCGGGCAATCTGATTACCGACCTACAGGGCGACCAGACCGATGCTCTGGGCGAGCTAGTTCGAGAGCTTGAAGATCGGGAACGACTTTTGTCAGCCAATCAGGTTGGACGGCTTCAAGATCTTGATGCCGAACACCGGCCACCCTTATGGCTGATTGTGATAGACGAGGTGCAGGTGCTCTTGCAAAACCACGACAGTCACCGCCCGCTGGAAACCATCGCCGCCCGCGGGCGTTCGCTGGGATTGCACCTGATCCTGACTTCACAGTCACTTTCCGGAGTCCCTCGAGGGCTGGTCACCAACTGCGGTCTGCGTATCGGT